>CAYFTY010000225.1:0-6743 GCA_964346045.1 uncultured Bradymonadales bacterium
GGCGACGATTTCTTTGACCTGCCCTTGCCGGCCGATGCGCGTCTTCTAGAAGACGGCACCCACGGCTTCACGCGCTGGGAAAGCCTCTACGAAAGCCGCATTGGAGAGGTATGGCTCGAAGGCGCCGATGACCTCGAGACCGGATGGGGCCTGACGAGCGCAGTCTTTGCCTGGTTCGACGAGCCCATCGACGCATCCGGGTTTCCCGAGTCGTACGCGACGAGTCTGAATACCGAGAGCGGCTATCCCGCAGTCTTTTTGATGAACGTCGATCCCGAGTCGCCCGAGCAGGGTGAACTGATGCCGATCGAGTGCAAATACACCGAGACCGAGGGCACCTATCACCCCGCGAATCAGGTGGCCTGCGCGTCTCCGTACGGCGTTTTGCGCGAGCGCTCGACGCGATACGCTCTCGTGTTCACGAGCGATTTCAAAGATGCAGATGGTGAGTCGATTCGACCGGCTTCGGATCTCGAGAGACTCATGGCCGGCGAAGACGTTGACGGTACCTCGGCAGGCCCGTACGAGCAGACGGCGCAATATCTCGAGGGTCTGGATATCGATGTGTCGTCGATGGTCCTTTTTACGACCATGGACCCGACCGAGCGCATCCTGCAGGTTGCGGATTTCTACGAGTCGCTCGAAGAGCCGACGCTCGACGAGACCCAACCAGCCGAGGTGATCGCGACCTTCGAAGATTATGTGGTGATCGAAGCCTACTACGATCTGCCACTCGTGCAGCAAGGCCCTCTGCCCTACGCGGCGCCTCCTGCAGGTAAGCTCGTCGTCGATGAGTCGGGGCAGATCGTGCAGCAGGGAACCGAATCGGTGAAAGTGCTGATCACGGTTCCTAAAATGGCGATGCCCGAGGGCGGATTTCCGGTCGTTTTCTATCTACACGGCTCGGGCGGCACCGCGACGCAGTTGGTCAATCGCGGACCACGCTCTTCATTCAACGAGGTCCCCCCGGCGGGATCGGGTCCAGCCGCCAATATTGCGCCCTACGGCATCGCAGGATTTGCTGCCGACTTTGCCCTTCACGATAGTCGATTTCCGCAGAGCCCCGACCGAACCGGACTCAAGCTCTACAATCTGCTCGATAATCCTCGCGCCATGATCGACAACTTCATGGTGGCCGCCAACGAAGTCGCGATGCACTCGCGATTGATGGCGAATGTGACGATCGATGCTTCGCTGCACCCCGACCTCGATGCGGGCGATGCTGAAGACGGGCTGATTCGCTTCGATGCCGACCGCTTCGCTGCGATGGGACAGTCGATGGGTTCGATGATTGGAACGCCTACGATGACCATCCCCAACGAAATCGACGCATTCGTCAACGCCGGCTCGGGTGGAACACTCATCGAGATTGCCGTGACCTCCAAGGACCCGCTCGATGTCGCCGCCGCACTCAAAGCCGTGCTGCGTCTGCGCGACGACGAAGACCTCGATCGCTACGACGTCATCCTCAATACACTGCAGCATAAATTCGACTACATGGACCCTTACGTGCACGCACGGCACATGATTCTCGAGCCTCACAACGGGGTCGAGCCACGTCATCTCTTTCACCCTTCGGGTCTCGAGGATCGTTACTTTTCACCAGACGGGCGCGCCGGGCTGACGACGGCATTTGGGGTACCGATCGTCGAGCCGGTCGAAGAGGCCTACGCCTTTGATTATATGCAGTGGGCTGGCTGGACCGAGCCGATCGAAGTTCCGGTGAGCGGCAATCTGGTCGAGGGCACGGTCACCGGTTTCGCGCGGCAGTATCAGCCGGCCTACTCGGAAGGTGGTCACTACGTGATCTTCGATAAAGCCGAGGCGCGCGCGCAATACGCTTGTTTTGTGAAATCCCTGAACTCGGACGGGCCACCGACGCTATTCACGGTCGAGAATTCGAGCGTCGAGAATTGTCCGTAGTTGGCAGGCTTTTTGGAGCCGGTGGCGGCTTGCTCGAGAGCTACATCAGCTCATTCATCAAGAAGGCGTATTTGTCGGCGTCTGAGCTCACGTATTTTTTGATGAGATCGGCGCCGCCATGCCCGGCATTGCGCTCGATGCGCAAGAGAACTGGTTCGCCACTCGACGTCGCGTGCTGAATGGCGGCGACGAATTTACGGGCATGCATCGGGTCGACGCGGTCGTCGCTGTCTGCCGACATCATCAGCATCGCCGGATAATCGGCACCATCATCGACATGATGATAGGGCGAATACTCGTGCAGATAGGCAAATTGGTCGGGATCTTCGGCCGACCCGTACTCGCTGATCCATGTCTTTCCGCTGCCGAAAAGATGGTATCGAACCATGTCAAGAAGCGGCACCGAACAGATCACCGCGCCAAATAATTCAGGACGTTGGGTCATCGCCGCTCCGACGAGCAGACCACCGTTCGAGCCACCGCTGATGCCGAGTTTCCCGGGTGAAGTATACCCCTCGGCAACCAGATATTCGGCACCGGCGATGAAATCGTCGAAGACGTTTTGCTTCTTATCCAGCATTCCTGCCTTATGCCATTCCTCGCCGTATTCGGATCCACCGCGCAGACTGGCCACGGCAAAACCACCGCCGGCCTCGAGCCAGGGATAGATCGACGCCCTGAAATACGGGTGCATCGTCACCGAAAATCCGCCGTAGCCATTGAGTAAAAACGGCATCGAGCCGTCGAGCTCGGCGTCTTTGCGATGCACGATAAACATCGGAATCCTGGTGCCGTCTTTGGATGGGTAGAAGACCTGTTTGACGACGTAGGGTTCAGGGTCGACCGGTACCTCGACCCTGGCCCAGAGGCTGGTCGTGCCCGACTCGATCGAGGTCTTGTAGATGCGCAGCGGCATCGTCGGCGACTGAAAGCTGAAATAAGCCGTGTCGTCTTCGGGATTGCCGGTCATGCCAAACGAGGCGCCCACGCCCGGAAGCTCGATGTCGCGCAGCAATGTACCTTCGAGGTCGTAGACGTGGATATCACTCTGCACGTTTCGCGTGAGCGTGACGACGAGACGACCACCGGTGATCTGCACCTCTTCGATTACGGCTCGGTCTTCGTACTCGGCGATGATTTCCTTCCAGTTCTCGCGCGCAGGGTTCCCAGCATCAACCTTGAACACGCGGTAGCGCGGGGCTCCTTCGTTGGTCGAGATATAGAAATGACCGTCGTGTACCTCTACGCCGTAGCGCGCTTCGTTTCCGACAACCAGCGGCTTGAACTCCTCGTCGCCTCGCGAGAGGTCGCGATAGTAGATGTCCGAAGCCGTCCAACCATGCCAGTTGAAGTAAAAGAGGTACTTCCCGTCACGACTGAGGTCGACGCCTGCAAAGATCTTGGGGTCACCGGTCTTCTCGCGCACCAGCCGGTCATCTGCGGGGTCTTCGCCGAGTTTATGAAAGCGGATCTCGGCGTAGCCAGGTCGTTCGGCGACCGGGATCGATGGGTCGGTGGGCAGGTAGGTGTAATAAAACCCGTCGCTTTCGGGAGTCCAGGCAGGCCGGCCGTATTTCATGCCGTCGATCACGTCGATGTCACTGACTTTGCCGGACTCGGTCTCCATGACGTAGAGCGTCGCTTCGTCGGCGTTATTTTCCTTGAGCGAATAGGCGACCTTCTTTCCGTCCCAGCTCGGGCGCACGAATCCAACCGAAATGCTGCCGTCGTCGCTGAGGGTGTTCGGGTCGAGGAGTACGTTTTCTTTGCCGTCTTCGCCTTTGCGCCAGTAGTAGACACGCTTTTCTTTGTCGGCGTGCCGTCGGCTGTAGAAGTAGTTTTCGCCGCGACGATTCGGAGCACTGATGCTGTCGACGTAGTAGAGTTCGGCGAAGCGCTCGGCGAGTTCGTCACGGTTGGGAAGATCACCGAGGTAGCCGCGCGCCACCTGGTCCTGCGCATCCATCCAGGCCTGCACTCTTTTGTCTTCGACGTCTTCGAGCCAGCGGTAGGGATCAGCGACTTTTACCCCGTGGATCTTCTCGACGATCGCATCGCGTCGAGTCTCTGGATAGGTCAACACCGGCTCCTTGGAAGCCTTTTCGGTATCTTGCTCGGCCTGCTGCTTCGTCGAGCCGCATGCGGTCGTCCATGAAAGGGCCACGATAGAAAGGATGAATATTCGCGCAAATCGTTGCATCACTCGCCGTACTCCGAACGAAGTCGACGCGGCTTATAACACAGTGAAGCGCCAACGTCCCAGGGCACCGACGTCCCCTGAGCGCCGACGTCTCGCGCGCCGACGTGCCCTGAGGCCAGCTTGCTGGCCGAGGAAATACTCCCGGGGGGCACCGTCAGCAATCACTGGAGCGCCGAGGATGGATTTCCTATGATGACGTCCGGTGGTCTGATTTCGGCCAAAATTTGCGCCTCGAGAATGGGTTCGTGCATCCCACCGATATGAAGCGAATCGTGCCAATACTGATGATTCTACTCACCGCTTCGTGCTACCGCACCACGGTCGACGAGTATCCGATCGAGAATCACTCCGATGGCGAGTTCATCAACGTCCAATCGCAAGAGCGCTTCAGCGACGGCTCCGACTTTGCGCGTATGCTGCTCACCAAACCGCTGGGCAAGTGGCCGCGCTGGATCGAGAACACCCACAAACCGCATCTTTTGAAGGATGGCGAAGGTGGCGTAGTCGCTGTCACCTACATCAACCACAGCTCGTTTCTGGTGCAAATCGATGGATTCAACGCCCTGATTGATCCCGTGTTTACAAACCGTCTCGGACCCCTTGGCGGTTTTGTAAAGCGTCGACGCGCCCCCGGCATTGCCCTCGACGATCTACCCGATATCGACCTCGTGTTGATCAGTCACAACCACTATGACCATCTCGATGTCGATTCATTGCTCGAACTCCGCAGCCGCGACGAGTTCGTGCTCGGGGTGCCGCTCGGCGACGAAAAATGGCTGCATGAGGCAGGCCTCACCAACGCGGTCGAGCTCGGCTGGTGGCAAGAGCTCGACACGGCCGGCGGCGTCAAGGCGACCTTCGTGCCCGCTCAGCATTTTTCAGGGCGCACGGCCACCGATCGCAACAAGAGCTTCTGGGGAGGTTGGGTCCTGCAATTTGGCGGCTTCACTCTCTATCACGCCGGCGATACAGGCATGTCGCCCCACTTCGCCGAAATCGCGCGTCGCTTTGGCAAGATCGACCTCGCGATGCTGCCCATCGGAGCCTACAAACCCCGCTGGTTCATGGAGTTCGTGCACATCGGCCCCGTTCAGGCCGTCGAGGCCCACCAGATTTTGAAGCCTTCGGTCAGCATCGCGATGCACCACGACACCTTTCAACAGGGCTTCGAGAATTATGGCGAAGCCGAATACGATCTTCGCCGCGCACGCCGGGCTGCAGGCCTAACCGCAAAAGAATTCGCCATCATGAACGCGGGCAAGACCGTGCGTTTCGTGCCGAAGTAGCGATCTTCTCCTGAGATTCGAGGCCGATCCGCCGCGCTCTTCCTCGCAAAGCTCGGTACAGTGCCGTAGCCGACCCTCTTCATTCCCGGCACTTTACGATCGTTCTCGGTGGCTCAAACTGACTCCGCTTGCCGGCTTTCAGCCGGCGGCCCCCGGCCGCGCTCTTCCTCGCAAAGCTCGGTACAGCGCCGTAGCCGACCCTCGTCATCCCCCGCACTCTACGATCGTTCTCGGTGGCTCAAACTGAATCCGCCTGCCGGCTTTCAGCCGGCGGCCCCCGGCCGCGCTCTTCCTCGCAAAGCTCGGTACAGTGCCGGGGATGAACCCCTTTACGGTTCGACGAAGACGTCGACCGAGCCGAGGTTTTGTACTTCGAGGCGGACGTGGTCGCCCGCCTCGACGTGGTTTGCTTTGGTGGCGCCGCCGGCGAGTATCACCATGCCGGCTTCGAGCCTCTCTTCGAAAAGCATCAACATATTGGCGAGTTTGGCGAGTGAGCGCGCGGGATGCTCGAAGATCGCGGCACTGCTACCCGTCTCTCGCACCTCGCCGTTGAAACTCATGACCATCCCGACGTTAGCAACGTCGATCTCGTAGGGAGAGAGAATCGTGTCGCCCAGGTAAAACCGGGTCGAAGAGGCGTTATCGGCGACGACATCGGAGAGGTTGAATTTGAAATCTCGGTAGCGCGAATCGATGACCTCGATCGCGGCGCAGACACCACCGACGGCCCGTATCGCCTGTGCCGCCGTGCACGGACCTTCGAGATGATCGTCGAGAATGAACGCGATCTCGGGCTCGGCGCGCGGATGACCGTGCTCGTGCATGTAGAGGGGATCACCACTCGAGCGCTGCATCTCGTTGGTGAGATGTCCATAGATGGGATCGTGCACCCCGACCTGCTCCATTTTGGCCTTGGAAGTCAGCCCCATCTTCATGCCCACGATATGCTCACCGCGAGACTTTCTGAGCTGCATCGAGGCTCGCTGCACGATGTAGGCAGCATTCACCGATAGGTCGGGATTCTCTTCGGTGAGCATGGGAATCAGCTCTACATCGCGGGCAGCAGCGTCGACGAGATGTGCCATGGCGTGGATTTCTTCGGCCTTGATGGTCATGCGTTCTCCGCGCGTTTTGCGAGTTCGAGTGCGACGTCGACGATCATATCTTCCTGGCCGCCAATCATGCGGCGCGCGCCTAATTCGACGAGGATGTCGCGCGGGTCGACGTCAAATTTCTCGGCCGCGCGTTCGGTGTGTAAGAGAAAAGACGAATAGACGCCAGCGTAGCCCAGCATCAATGAATTGCCGTCGGTCTGCACCGGTCGTTGCATC
>CAYFTY010000226.1:0-6732 GCA_964346045.1 uncultured Bradymonadales bacterium
CGGTGCCCCGACGCCGTCCAACAGGAGCTATTGATCGCGCTCGAGCGACCCGACCCTCCGAGCAATACCCCCCTCGTTCTGGGGTGGATGCAGGACAGGGTTCGGAAGCTCAAAGGGAAAGCGGGGGCTGAAATCGCTGAGTCTGAAGCGAGCCGCCGAGAAGACATTCAATACAACAAAGAGCTCTACCTCATGGCCCAGAGCCCTGAGTTGCGGGCCGCGATCGTAGAAAATTTGAAAGCTCTGGGCGAAGACACAGACGAGATTTTTGCTACCGTCCAAAGACAGCAAGACGAGCTCACAGACGAGCACACCAAAGATGCGCCCTTCGTAGGTCTGAACTTGTGGCTGAGCCTCGGGGGCGACCTATCCAATGCAGACGATCCGTCATGACGAACCCTATCCGTATCGAGAATCTGAAGAAGCATTTCCACGTCGGACTCAGGCGAAAACGGGTCGACGCGGTCGTAGACGTGTCTTTCGAGGTCGAAGAGGGAGAGATTTTCGGATTGATCGGCCCCAATGGTGCTGGCAAGACCACCACGCTGAAAGTGCTCACCGGCTTGATGAAGCCAACAGATGGGAAGGTCGAGCTTTTCGGTCAAGACTCACATGACCGTGGGGCGCGCAAGAGGCTTGGCTATCTTCCTGAAAATCCGTATTTTTACGAACACCTTACGGCTCGCGAAATCCTGAAATTCTACGGTGGCCTTTTTGGGCTGGGTGGAAAGGATCTCAATTCCCGAGTAGATCGACTCCTGGAGCGCGTAGGACTTACGTTTGCGGCCGACCGTAAATTGAAAAAGTTCTCGAAGGGGATGCGCCAGCGTACAGGACTTGCTCAGGCTCTCATCAACGAGCCGGATCTACTCATCTTCGACGAACCACAGTCGGGACTTGATCCCATCGGGCGAAAAGAGGTGCGCGACCTTATCCTCGAGCTCAAGAGCGAAGGAAAAACTCTTCTTTTCGCAAGCCATATCCTCCCCGATGTCGAAGCTGTATGCGATCGGGTCGCCGTGATCCATCAGGGCAAAGTCATCGAGGTCGGGGCGCTCGATGAGCTCGTCGACGACCGTCGGCATACCCGCGAGATCACCGCGGCAGGAATCGCGGTCGAAGACCTCCCTGACTTCGTTGAGGTTCTCGAGTCGAGGCGGCAGCGGGTTACTTTCCAGGTGTCGGGCATCGAAAACGTCTCCCGCGTCATGGAACTCATCCACGGAAAAGGTGCCGATATTTTCTCGCTCACGCCTATCTCGGGAACACTGGAAGACGTATTCATCCGCGATACTCGAGCAACCGAGGAAGAAGAATGAACCGGTGGCTGCGTCAGACGTACCGACCTGTCCTGGCGATCGCTTTGAACTCGTTCGCCGAGGCGTTTCGAAACAAAGTGTTCGGCTCGATCGTCCTATTTCCGCTCTTCGCGGGCTTTTTGAGCTACGTATTGGGACAGATGAGCCTGCATCAAGAGCTGAGAACCACCATCGATCTGACGCTCGTTGGAAGCATGGTGGTGGCGGTGCTGGTCACTGTCTACGCCTCGATCACCCTCTTCGGGGCCGAGTTCGAGAAACGCACGATCTACACCATCCTTTCCAAGCCCATTGCGCGTTGGCAATTCTTATTGGGCAAGCTCATCGGCGTAGCGGCGCTCATGGCGGTGATCGTGGGGGCATTGATGCTGATTTCGTTCGCCTTCTGCGCACCCCTTGGTGCTGAATTCACAGGCGCGTTTGCAGCGGCGTATTTTTGTCTCTGGCTTCAGATTGCGATCCTCTCTGCAATCGCCCTCTTCTTCTCGTGTTTTGCCAGCCCGCTGCTGGCGGGCATCGTCTCGAGTGGAATCTTCATCGCTGGAAATCTGATTTCACAGCTCGAGGCCGTGAAGACCTTGCTCAAATCGCGTGGCATCGAAGGCTTGATCGTGGTTGTGGATGTGGTCAAAGCGATTCTGCCCAATCTAGAGGCGTTGAATCTGAGCGAGCAGCTCACCTACGACGTTCCCATCCATTCGGCCTACGTCCTCTCGGCCACCTGGTACGCTTTTTCGTATGTAGCCGTCGTCTTTCTTGCCTGCGTTCTCGTCTTCTCGTTTCGCGACCTGCAATAAAAAGCCCGCTGACCGCAGTCAGCAGGCTTCTGATTCGCGTAAAAAAAACACTCAGGGAAGATACTTCATGGCCAGACGGTCAATGAGCTCGACGATCGGCTGAACATTCTCGGTCTCGGCTACGACGCATCCGCTGATGTCCTGAATCTTATTCTCAAAACCCGCTTCTTGAATCCGAGCCTCGAATTCATAGACGGGCGCTTCCGTCATGCCCATATCTGAGGAAGTATCGATTGGAGGGCACTCGAAGCCATTTTGCATGTTTTCGATCAAGGCTGCGTTTTCGACGACCGTCGTTTCCCACTCAGCCCAGTCCTGATCGTCGTCAATCTGCACAGTACGCCCCTGCAGGTTGCCGATCGTGCGCTCACGAGTGTTCACGTCATTGCCAACAAAGTTGACGATTCCTTCGACCTTCTGCCGGAACTCGAATTGGGTGATAAACGGCTCTTCGTAGCTCGGCTCGGTATTGTTGTCGTTATTCGTCGCGTTGTTGGTGTTATTCGCGTTGTTCGTCGCGTTATTGGTGTTATTTGCGTTGTTCGTCGCGTTGTTGGTGTTATTCGCGTTATTCGTCGCGTTGTTGGTGTTATTTGCGTTGTTGACGTTATTCGCCGTGTTGTTCGAGTTATTGGTGGCGTTATTCGACTCTTCATCATCACCGCATGCAACGACGAAAAGCGATACCAGGGCGACCATCAAAAGATTCTTTGCAACAAGTTTCATTGGGTCCTCACTAAAACTGATCAATAGAGCGATTGAGTCTTAGCTCTGTCATAAACAAAAAGAAAGCCACGCCGAGGCGTGGCTTACACCCGGGGCCGAAGCCCCGGTGAGCAAAAACTCAGTGCCGCTTAGCGGAGCGCATCTGGCCCGAGTGCCTGCCAGATGTAACGAACCATATCGAGCTTGGCGACCACGTCTTCGAGCTGCTGCGAAGCAAACTCGAGGCGATCAGCCTGCGCCCGGTAGTCGTTGGTGCCCGGCTCTGCATTTTCGAGAGCCGCCTGCTGATCTACGTAGCGCTGAGCGAGACGATTCGCCCAGTCAACGAGGTCAGCCGTAATCGACCGACCATCCGCTGCGACCGGAGCCTTGTACACCTGGTTGGTAAGCGGGTGCACGAATTCACGCACTTCGGCGTTCGCCGGCAGGTCCTGGCACTCAGTGAACCCAACGCATACTTTCGCGTATTGTGCAAAGTCGGCGTTACGGTCCTGCCACGTCGAATTGAAGATCATCGCACCGACGAGCATGTTGAACTCGTGCGTGAACGACATCGGCGTGTAGACACGTGCCATGTTCTCTTGCTCACTCGGGAGCCCGAGGCCAAAGGTCTTCTGATCGACCAGCTTGGGCGGCTCATACGAGCCGGTTTGCGGATTGTAGACACCCGCGAACCCGGTGTAGTCACCGATGATTGCGCCGCGAATGAAGTCGTACATTTCGTCCTTGAAAAGAGTCCAGTACGAGATGTTCGTGGCGCGGAAGTCGGTGAAGAACGAGCTGTAGAGGAAGCTCGAGCTGATGTCGAAGAGTGCCTGCGTGGCGATCGACTTATCAATGAACGAGCCCACACGCGTGATGCGGTACGTATACTCGTTCGTGAACTCGTAGTTATACTGCTGGCCGTAGCCGCGCGGTAGTTCGAACGAATTCGCACAAGCGCCGTCCTCAGCATCCCAACCCGCAGGAACAAAGACATTGTCGAGGTCGTACCACCAGTTGGCATTCACCTGCGTGGTGTTACTGTCATACATGCAATACGACTGTGCCTGGGGAGTCGCCAGAACTTCGGCATAGAAGTTCACCGAGTCGATCGCGGCTTCGCGAAGGTCGTCGGTGTATCCGCCGAGATCGTACCACTGGTAGATCGAGTAGTAGCGGAAGGGCGTTGCAATGGAGTTGAAGACACGAAGAACCCAGTTCGCGTAGCTGTTGATGTTCTCGTAGCCCTTGTGAAGCCGGTGACGGCTGTAGCGACGGAACGTCTGGAAGAGACGGTAATTGTTGAACTGATGGTTCACAATCTCGCGCTGATTGGCGCCCCAGTCGAAGACGGTGCAGCCAAGCATCGAGCCGTTGTACTCATCCGAGCAGAAATTGAAGGGCACTTCAGGATTGATGTAGACATCTTCACCGAGGAATAGGTCAGGCGACTCTCCATTCTGAAGACCTTCGCGCCACCCAGTCCAGTTGGCGGTGTTCGACTTGATACCATTCATGCGGTCTTCCATGACGCTCTTGATGGGCGCGTAGGTTCGTCCGTTGAGGATGGTGTCGATACCTTTGGTGATGTCTTCGGTCGAACCGAGGCCTGTACCACCTGCACCAGACATGACACGTGGGATTTCTCGGTAATCTGAGAGCCACAGCTCGGTGCCGTAGAAGTCGTTGAGCTGGTCGAGAGTCTCATCCGTCCAGACTGGAACCAACTCACCATAGGCGAAGTTAATGGCTGCCTGATCGTACTTGCCGAGACCTGCGAAACGGCCGGTGAAGTCAGCCGTGTAATCCATCACCGAAGCGATACGGAACTCAGCTTCGTTGATGTAGTCACCCGGGACGTCCTTGTCACCGACAGTGCCGTCGCCAGCAATCTGCGCGACCTGGTCGTTCGGAACACTCCAGCGGTCTTCCTCACTGAGAACTCCCTCAGCAATCGCCTTCTGAATCTCCCAGTAGGTGTCGTGGTAGTTGAGCGCATCCATCGAAGCGCTGAAGTTGTGTCGAAGACCGACAGTGTGGCCTACCTCGTGAAGCTGCGTACCAATGAACATACGCGTCATGAAGTAGTTACCGATCCTCTCACGCGACTCGCCTTTGAAGTGGTCGGCGACACCGGCGTAGGTAGCGATACCGGTCAGCATGTCGTCCATGTGATCCAGCGACATGATATTGCGCTGGGCCAGCATCGAATTCCGCTGCTCGTATCGGTCAATCGCCTGACGTGGAGCCGTGACATCGAGATATGCCTGCTGGAACTGCTCGTCGTCGAATTGAGGACCAAATTGGTGAATCGCGGCCGATTCGACGGCGAGACGGAAATTCGTGTCCTGAAGAAGCATGGTTTTGACTTCGGGACGTGCATAGAACTCGGCGGCGCGCGTGTCGGCGCTCTTTGCGAGCTCAGCAGTCTCGACGAGTCGAGCGGCTTCAGCCTGAACCTTCTGCGGTCCGTTCTTCAGAATGAACTCGGGAAGGTCTTCGACTGCGGGGCGATCTTCGAAATTCGTCGGGCTGTTGGTGAGTGCACCAACGCGACGTGCCATCTCTTGCTTGCCCTCAGGAGTAAGCTCTTGCCGCTGTGCTCGGCCTTCGGCTTCCTGCTGCTCCAGATACTTACGCATGTGTTCGCCGAGACGAAGCGTATCGTCATCGAGCTCACCGTTCATGTATTGGATGTAGTCTGCAGCGATGGGTCCGTAGGTGCGAATCGCGGTACCATTAAAGTTTGCGTTACCAGCGATGATCTCACCGGTGAGCGGGTCAGCTGCCGACGGCCCGTATCCAAGCCATGGCACTTCCTGCTCAACCCAGTTGAAGAAGCTGTATCGGAGGTCTCCGAAGCGCTGATAATCGAATGCGCCAGGACCTTCATCCGGCGTTGCGTATTCGAGACTCGCGCAGAATTCATTCTTTTCTTTGTTCGACGTGGCCCAAAATGCGCTTTCGACATCATCGATTCCGACGTTGTCGGTCATCTCGGCAAAGAGTCCATCAACGTCACCGTTCGTGGCGTACCATTCGGCGAGTTCGACCGCCGAGCAGCTATTCCACGCGATGCGATACATCTTGTCATGGCCGTACTCTTCCATGAGGTAGTCTTCGAGCGAAGTGACAGCACTCGCGCTGAAGTCACCACCGTTTTGAGCGCGGACGACGGATTCTTTGAACGCTTCGTCCCACTGACGTGCGACTTCCTGGGCGGCATCGTACATGTCGCGCGGGTACTCGACGTTCAGGTAGAAGGTAATCGGCTTAGGCTCACGCTCGTTCATCTCGAGAAGACTTCCATCTTCGTCGTACATCGTCTTCCAGATGTTCCAGCGATTCGCGTAGTAGAGGCGGTTGGCCTCGACGTCGGGACCAAGTCGCTCGTCCCACTGAGTTCGCTCGGTTCGGAAGTATCCGAAACGCGAGAACATATCGAAGGTTGCCGGCTCGCATGAGTCCGTTTCGGGCGTTCCGAATTCGCGGGTCTGGAAATCGAGAGCGGCCTGGTTGCACTCGACCTCGAAGACCGAGTTGAGGTCGGGATCATAAAGCCTCATCGTCTGAAGGCGGGTGCCGTCTTCATTTTTGAGGTAGGCCTGGTCGAGATAATCGAGAGGCTGATAGGTCTTTTCTTCGGGAATCTTCAAGAAGGAATTACGGATTTTGACTTCGCCGCCTTCACAGTGGCGAATCGAGTCGAGTCCGAATGCGTAATAACAGGCGTAGATGTCTGGCTGGTAGTAGTAAGCGGTGACCGTATCGATGTAGTCGTCGCTGATGCGCACACGATAAGGATCGATGTAGTCGTCTGCTTGCGGCACATCGAGGCTCGACGCGGCAAGCGAGCCGGCTGCAGAACCAAAGAGGCCCGTGCCGTCAGCAAGATTGGTCGACCAGTC
>CAYFTY010000227.1:0-6731 GCA_964346045.1 uncultured Bradymonadales bacterium
GCCGGCAACGTTCCAGCGGAATTTCCCGTTGATGTACGCGTAGAAGCGAACCTCGGTCTCGACGAGCATCAAAAAGGGCGCGTCGGGTGTCGCCTCGAGCATCTGGCGCAGACGGGCTTCGGTTCCGCGACGCTTCTCGAAGTCCGTTGCGAATTGCGATAGCTCGACCCGCGTCGGCTCGATATTGCGTGCCTCGAGGTCACGATGAGCTCGTTCGACGACCGGTTCAGGTACCGGCTCGATGTCGGGCTTTCCGGGATATTGCAAAACCCAGACGGCCGATAGGGGCGTTTTCTGATCGAGCTTCACGCGCTGGGTCTGGCCCAGGCAGCCGGTGAGCAAGAGGAGCGCCGTGATCGCTGCGAGTAAGGGGGCGATTCGGGGTTGCGATTCCGATACTAAAACCATGTCTCTACCTCGAGCGAAACGACGTGATGAAGGTGGTTTTCCTGCGTGCCGAAAACGTTGAAATCATCGAGACTTTCGACAAAGCCATTTCCGAACGCGTTATTCTGGTTGGACCACTGCAGCCCGTAGAGGAGCCGAAACGACGGTCGATTGAATACGCCCATTCCTTTGGGCTGAAGTACCGGACCGACTTTGAACTGGAAGGTCTCCCGCGTGTCGCTGTCTCCGAATTCGAGTCCTCTCGCGTCGGCGCGCCCCTCGGTGCTCTGGAAGACCGAATCTGCGCCTGTGCGGATGAAGTCTCCGTTCAACGACTTTTCGTGCGCAAAACTCGTTTCGAGCAAGAGTTGGGCGGTCTCGGTGAAGTAGCCCTGAAAGCGCGCGACGATGCTGGCGATCTCGCGATCGTTATCTGAGACGACGATATCGTTGTCTTCGTCGAAATGGCGACCGTAGAAAACCGCCCAGGTCAGGTCGAGTACATCGGGCCACAGTCTCAACTGCATCTCGTTTCCGATGTTGATCTGATAGCGCTCATCGGTGAGATCTTCGACGTAGAAGGTAAATTCTTCGCCTTCCCAGTTCTCGTTGGTGCGCGTTTCGGGATGACGCCGCAAGACGTTGGCGAAGAGGTTGTTCCAGATGAGCGGGCCGAGGTTTCCGAAACCGAGATAGAGAATCGCCCGAAACGAATCGGTCGACGTGGGAACGGGCTCGGTGAAGATGCCCTCGCGCATCGGGTTTTCTTCGAAGAACCGTCGCGTGATCTCGCCACGGACCCAGTTCTCGTAATCGATGCCGGCACCGTCTTCAAAGACGCTATTATGCGGCGCAAAGCGATTCCCTTCGACCTCGGGCTCATAATAATACTGCCCGCCCGTCCCGACCTCGATATGGTCTCCCAGACTGAATTTCAGGGTGCCGCCAACGCTCAGGATCGTGTTGTATTCGAGGCCTTTGTAGAAGTAGCCAGCGTCTCCGACCCCGAGCAGCATCTCGAACCAGTCTTTCTGGTAGCGCGCCGAGAGGCCAATGGTGTCGAAAAAGACCGATGCCGGACGGAAATCGTAGAGTCCCAGATCGCCGAAAAAGCTCTCGAGCGTACCGATGCGCCAGGTGACGTCTCGAAAGAGAACATTGCCGGTCTCGGCATAGAGTTGAGAGAGCCGAAAATTCGCGAGCGAGCCCTGCCCGAGATCGGCGTTGGCCACCGAGCCGCCCTCGATGCGCGCATGGATGCTCGTCCACGGCGCGAGCGTCAGTGCGTCGCGCTGCAGGAGATCGTAGCGCAGGTCGAGAGCCGCGTAGGGGCCTTCATTGAGCAGGCGTCCGTAGAGATTCCAGAAGCCCAGCGTCGAGGTTCCGCCCTGCAGATCAGGGCGCGCCGCGATACGCATGTATCCACCGGCGCTGAACCTGGAGGGCTCGGGCTGAGCCAGTGCAGGACCGGCGACTAAGATGGTGAGGGCCAGCGCGAACGCGCCGACCACGCGAGTGCGAAGCATGGTGTACCCGTCGTTTCAAAAGTTACGACGGTCTACCACTTGCGCGCCAAAACGACCAGATGATGTCGTTGCTATTCGTGCGATTCGGCGCATTCGACACAGAGCACCGCGTACGGGATCGCCTCGAGTCGTTTCGTGGGGATTTTGTTGCCGCACTCGACGCATTCGCCATAGACGCTCGCCTCGATCCGTTCGAGGGCCGCATTGATCTGCTCGACTTCACGCCGGCTCGAAACGTCGAGAGCGCTCAAAACCTCTTCGTTTTCGAGCTCGACCGCCTGTTCGGCGAAATCGGCCGAAAGGGGCCCTTCTTCCTGGGTGCGGTCGGCGCTTATCTTGCCGATGCGATTCAAGAGTCCGGCCCGCATATCAACGAGCTTTTTACGAAATTCTGCCTGGGTTTCTTCATCCATTTTCATCTCCGATTCGGGCCACGTCTCATGTGCATGGGGTAATTCCCCTGCGTTTTTAGAAGACGCTCTTGCGAGACGGCCCATTTGAATTCTCTGGCACCTTCGTGCGGAAATTGTGCTTTGACCGCATTCAATGCATCGACCATCGCCGCATACATCTTATATCGGCTGTGATGATCGTAGTTTTGCAGTGCGCTGCGATAGAGTTCATCGAGTTCGGTGCGCGCTTTTTCTTTTCGTTCTTCGAGTTTTTCGAACGTGTCGGGGAGTTCGGTGCGACCTGCTTTTTCGACGTAGCGTTCGGTCATGACGAGTCGCTTCCATCCGTCAAAACGATTCGAGACCACGACATCGATGTGATCGAGCCGCTCCATGCCGATCTTGTAGCTACGCTTAGCCGCCGCCATGCATTCGGCCTCTTCGATGCAGTCGATTTCTCCGGGCATGAACGTGATCGGTGGAACCTCTCGTGGGACTTCTTCGGGCTCTTGGGCGATCAACGGCGCGGCCGTGTCGTAGAAGAGCGTAAAGGCAAGAAGACCTGCAATCATCGCAATGCCGACGGCCAATTTGATCGGGTCGGTGCGCGATTGTCTCTTTGCCTTTTCGGCAGCGGCCTGAATTTTCTGGAAGTCTGACGCTGGTTTCTCGTATTCATCGAGCTCATCGGCGGCTTCTTCCGAGCTCGCGATGTCGTCCCACGATATGATCTCTCCAGATTGGTCGACATCCTCGGACGCTTGTTTTTCATCCGTTTCGTCAGGCTCATCTTCGGCCGCCTTTGGGGGGCGGTCCTCAGCCGGTTCGCCGGCCTGGGTCGCGGCTTCCTCGACGGGTCGAAATTGCGTCGGCTCGTCTTCGAGCACAGGTCTCTTGGCGAGCTCTTCAACGGGCAAGAACTCCGTGGGTTCATCTTCGAGCACGACTCTCGAGTCGTCGGATCCCGTATCTTCCTCATGGCCATCCGAGGCATGTCTGGCCGTATCGCGCACCTCGGTTGGCGCATCCTCGAAACGTACCTTTTCGTCTCTGTCTGCAGCCTCGTTGGCAGCCGATTTGTCATCGGCGCGAATGGGCTGATGCTTCTCGGTAGGAGCCCCGGGTTCTGCGAGGTCGTCGTCGGCGCCGGCGTCGAGGTCCACGATGACTGCAGGATTCTTCTCGGTTGCGACTTCGGAAGCCCCTTCACCGACGACCGTTGCTGCGTCTTCGATCAGATGGAACACGCATTTGATGGTCCCGAAATGGAGCACGGCACCATCCTCGAGTTCGACTCGACCGGTGACGCGCTCGCCCGCAACGGCGGTGAGCCCGTTTTTGGAAAGAACACTCAGGCTGTAGGCCCCATCGTCGACCTGAATACGCGCATGATTTCTCGACACGGTATTATCGTCGAGAATCACATCAGATTCCGAATCACGACCGATTTTGACCACGTCTTGGTCGAATCGGGCTTCGTGCGTCTCCCCCTCGTACTCGATTTCCAGTCGAAAAGTCATGGTATCTCGCGATGAGCCAAATCATACGCGCCCAGACGAATCTGGCGAATGAAAAAGTGAATTAGGGGTATGCGCTGGGATATGTGCCATCTTCCTTCATCTCGAGCTCTCGGGCCATCGCCCACCGATATTCTCTGGAGCCCGGATGAGGAAAACGCGCGCGCACTTTATGGAGGACGTCGGCCATTTCGGGATACATCTCGCGTTTCTCGAATTCGAGATACTCGACTTCGTAGGCCTTGAACGTCTCGTCGAGGGATTTGCGAGCTTCGTCGCTTTTCTCGTCGAGATTCTCGAAACCATCAATCTTCTGCACGCCAGCCTTTTCGAGGAATTTTTGTGCGAGTTCGAGTCGCACCCAGCCTTCGAACTGATTTTTGACGGCGACATTCTGGTCTTCGAGAAGCTCGATGCCGATCTCATAGTTTGTCCGAGCGCGGTCGAGACACTCGGCTTCTCCGAAGCACTCGGTTTCGTCCGAGCGGAAAATGATGGCCTCTGAGATGGTCTCGCTCTCGGCTTCGGCGATGCGAGCCTTCTTGGTCGCCTCGGGAGTCAGAATGAAGTAGAGGAGTCCGAGAATCGCGAGAACGCCCAGGATGAGGAGAGCCGTGTTCGGACCGCCCTCTGATTTGTTTTGAGCAGCACGGATGCGCTCGAAATCGGTCTGTGGGGTCGGCCCTGGTTCGTCATCGGCAGGTGCCTTTTCGGCAATCTCATCCCACGACTTTAGGCCATCGTCTGTGAGGTCGGTGCTTTGCGCGCCATGGGCCTTTTCGATGGGTTGGGGCTCGCTCCGGGTCTCGTCGGTCGGCTCGGTCGAAATCTGGATTTCTTCGACCGGCTTGAGCTCGGTCGGCTCGACATCGAATTCGGGCAATGCGGTCGAGCCTTCGTATTTCGACGAAATGGTTGGCTCGTCCGAGCCGTCCGCGTTCTGTAAAACGTCCCTGGGAACCGTCCGTGCATCGGGTTGGAAGCTCTCGGGGTTCGGGCGCGTAAACTCGTCTTCGAGCGTTGCTTCGTCGAACCCTGCATTCTCGCCCGTCATCGCAGCCGCCCGGCGCGCGCTTTCCGCGAGCCCATCTTGACTCAGGGTGGTGTCGTCTTCGGTGGGGACGGTCTCATCTTCGAGCTCGTCCCACTTCATTTCCGGCGTTTGGTATCGTGGAGCGCTGCCGTCTGGGGGCTCGGGGAGAACCGAGTCCAGGGTAGGATGTTCGTATCCGAAGACAAAGGTGACATCTCCGAGCTGGAGTCGAGCACGATCCCGCAGGTCCACAGTGCCCGTGACCAACTGCCCGTCGACCCGTGTCGACGCGGCGGTATCTAAGGTCGTGAGTTTCGGGAGCTCAGGCGCCGACGAATCGAATTCGATGCGAGCGTGCAGAGGTCTCACCGACGGATGCTCGAGAACGATATCGGCGCTCGCACCGCTTCCAATCGTAATCGGGCCCGAATCGAATTTATGAGTGCGGCTCGAATCACCGCTCGTCTGGTTGAGCCAAAACTTCATACCCATCACCGGCTGACCGCAATCATAGGCCATCGGAGCAATTTGGGAAGGAAGATGCGCAGAGTACAGATTTCATACGTCCGGAATAATTTTGAATCCAGATGGAATTGCAGTTTGCCTCGATATCCACCCGGTTCACTGCCTGTGGGCGCATCAGCCCACCGGCGAGATCGCAAAAGAGAAGTCGCCCCAGGCTTCTTCGTATCGGATTTCATAGCCGTCGCGCTCCCAGCGATTGAGCGTCTCCGACAGCTCGACGCCGAGTGATTCGGCAACGCGGGCCGCGACCTCACGGCGCTTGATTCGCCAGTCGGGTATGCGGCTCGCGAGGTTCGGGCTTAGTACGACCTGTCCTCGGGCATCGCCCTCGACCTCGACTTCGGCGCTGATCGCGACGTCGCTCTCGAGTACGAATGCTCTCGGGTACACCCTTGTAGCACCGTGGGGATGTCGACAGATGATGCTCGAGTTCGAATGCTCGAGCTCTTCGAGTAGAGCGGTGAGTGATTCGACCATGCTTCCTCCATGAAGATCAGTCCGGGCATCCTTGCCCTTCGAAGATCCTAACAGCCGTGTACGATCCCGCAACTTCCACCAACCCGCGCCACGTGTTAGCTTCGTGGCCCACTCGCAGAAACGGTGCAGATCCATGCGCAACGCTCCACTATTTCGGTTCAATTCCGAGCGCCCGTATCTCGTCAACGAGGTCTCTCGGCGCGTGTACGGCGATTATCTGACTCGCTCTCGAGAAAAGGAGTCGGCAGCTCTCGAGTACGTGCTCAACGAAACCGCCTACTTTGAAATCGATCGACTGCGGACCGAGACCGGTCCCGAAGAAGAGATTCACTCGATGGGCTGGTGGAAGGGCATGGCGCGTCGGCTCGGCACCATGTCCGAAGACGACAAACGCGATGTGCTCAGGGAGCTCTGCGATGTATACGCCGAAGACACCGCCGGCAAATTCGATCCTCGGGTCTTCAAATTCGCTTCCGGGCTTTTGCCGCTCGGCCTGGGCTTTCTCTTCAAGGCACAGGACCTGCGTCAGATGCCCTCACGGCGAAGCGAGCTACGCCGTACCGTCAAGCATTTTCGCGACCTTCAGGATCGAATCCAGGTGCAGGGCGAGCTCGACACGCTTCGCAAACTCGCCCGCAAGGGAACGCTCGTCGTCGTTCCCACACATAGCTCGAATATGGACTCGATCTTGATGGGCTGGTCGCTCGAAGAGAGCGGACTTCCGCCGGTGACCTACGGCGCCGGCAAGAATCTCTTCACCAATCCGCTCACCAGTTTTTTCATGCATAATCTGGGTGCGTACAAGGTTGACCGGCGTATTCAGCATCCGCTCTACAAAGATATCCTAAAGAATTACTCGCAGGTCTTGCTCGAG
>CAYFTY010000228.1:0-6728 GCA_964346045.1 uncultured Bradymonadales bacterium
GGCGCGTAATACTGGGCAACAGCTTCATGAAAGATTCGGGTCTCGACCTGGAATGCATCGCCGACGCGGGTCGCAAAGCCCGGTCGGTTGAACTCCACCGTGAGTACCAATTCATCGTCAGGGTTCTTTTCGTTCAAGACCTCAAACCCGGTCAGCGTCGAGCCCGGCACAATGCCGGCCGCGAGGGCTGCCATCAGCTTTTCCCGATTGGTCTGGTCGGGACGGCTTCGTAGCGCCTGTCGTAACGAATACGCCGAGCCGCCTCCGAGCCGCATGGTGATCGTGCCGCTCAACGTCCCTGCCGAATCGACCATCGATGCGACACGGACGCGCTGGGTGTTATCGCGCAGTCCTTCAGTCGGAATGCGGGTCTGAACAGGTTTCTCGCAGGTGACACAGACTGCCGCCTCCCCCTGGAGTGCGGGGCCGAGCGCGTTGAACGTCGCGTCGGGTCCATCGGGTGACGCCCACCGCTCTTCGCCCGATTCGGGCACGGTGATGCGCAGAATCGGTGTCGAGTACTTTCGGAATTCCCGCACCGGCTTCACCTCGGGATCCGCATAGGCAGTCCGTGCGAGATAGAGGTCGGCAGGAATCCCGGCGAGGTCGTAAGTCGCAGCAAGCAAGAGGTGTGCGCTGCCTTCCCTGGTCAGGGCAGCATGGGTGACTTCGCTGGTGAAATCCCCTGCCGACGGGTCGGGTATGTGCGATGCCACACGGTAGAAGATCTCTTTGACGTGGGCTTCGCTTCCCCGCTCGACGCCCTCGGGCGGCGTGGCCCATTCACGGGCCATCGTTTCGAAACGCGAGCTTATCTTGAGTGCATCTCGCACCTGTTCTACGCGAGTTCTGCGATCGCTTTCGAAATCTCCTACGGTTAAACCGTAGCGATACATCTGGATCCACGGCAGAAATTCGTCGGACGATACCGAGCGAGGCTCAGCGCGCAGCCTGGGATTGTCCTTTGCCAGAAAACGTACGCCTTTGACCCCATCATGCTCGATGGGCTCGGCACGCGGTGGATCATTGGCCAGGATGAATTCGGCAACCTGCCCGAGGATCACGTACTCACTGTGCAGAGTCGAGATATCCGGCATGCGGAAGAAAAAGCGTACTCCCTCTATCTCAGACGCGGGTGTGCGCGGGCCATCGAATTGCAGGTAGGCGATCTCGACGAAATCGCCTTCAGCGAGCCCGGGCATACTCAATGTTGCTTTGCCCGATTGGGTTTCGGGCACCTGCGTGGTCCCATCCTGCTTGATGGTGCGCGCCAGAACCAGTCGAGCGTCACCGGGGATATTCGTCTCGCCGTAGCGGTCGATGGCACCCTTGGTCATCACGCGCACGACGGTGTGCGTGAGCGTCATCGAGCTTCCGTCGGGCTCGTACATTCGTGCTGCAAAATCCACGACGAAATATGCATCGTCATTGCTCAGCGACTCGGTTTTCGAAGCTTCGACGGCATCGAGTGCTGCCTGGTAGCCATCGGGCATCAAGCCCTGAAGCGGCAACTCACCCGTGAGGGCGGCACGCTTCCATTTCATCCATGCTTCGGTGCCGTGGGCCAGTCGCAACTCTTCGAGCTTTTCGAGCGCTGCATCGACGCCCTCGCTGACCACGCTACGGTCGATGAGCCAATTCCAGAGCGTCACGGCTTCGGGCATGCGTCCGATCGCCGCATTGACGAGTTTCTCGGCTTCCTTGTCTCGACCTACCTGCACGAGTTTTTCGGCGTATCTGAGCTGCGGGCCCGCTCGTAGGGGGAAACGACTCGAGAACTTCTCAAAGAGCGCAAGCTCTTCGTCGATCATGTCGTTTCGCGCCGTGATCCAGGCTTCTTCGAGGTCGGGGCAACGTTTCCATTCGTCGGTGATCTCGCGCGGATGGCGATAGAGCGAGCGACCATGCTCGAGAGATTGAATGCGACGCGCAGCGGTGCAGTGCGTGGGCGCGAGGTCAAGAAGCGTGCGCCACTCATTCTCGGATGCCTCTTCCCAACCCTGGCCCGAAAGATATTGAGCCCACGTCGCGATCGGAGCCGCGTATCGCAAGATGTCGCCGTCGATCGAGAGATTTCGTGCTCGCTCGAGCACCTCGCGCACCTCACGGTCTTTGCCTCGCTCTTTGAGCTCGCTTCCCAGCAGCGACCAGAAGTAAGCACTCTCGGGATCGCGTTCGGCTGCGGCGCGCAACGACTGCATCTGGGCTGCGTCGCGCAGTCGCGACGGCACTTCCCAGAGCGTTTGAATCTGCTGGGCATGCAGCGCGTATCCAGCCGCGAAATCAGGTCGTCGTTCGTTGAGTTCTTCCCACGCGCGATCGAACGACTCGGTGTCGGCCGCGAAATGAGCACTGAGCATCGCGAGATAAAGAGAGGTGTCGCTGGCCGAATCCACGTCGGCTTCGGGCAAGAAGACCGGCTCGTAATGCGAGAGGCGACGTGAGGTTTCGAGAATTTCGACCTCACCATCGACGTTCGCATCGCGCGGCAGGCAACCTGGAATCTGGCGTCCTTCGAGGCAGCCCGAGGCAAAGCTCAGCCCACCTTCGGTGAGTTGCTCTGCGCCCGTGGGGACGAACATCAGGTCGAACCAATCGCGATAACCGCGCTGATAGGCCAGCTTGACGACCACTCGATGAGTTCCGGGTTCGAGCTCGAGGCGGGTCAAAAACTTCCCGCTCGAATAGTCGCCTTCGCGGCGCTTGACGATTTCTTCGCCGTCGATCATCAGGCTCGCTGCGCCAGCGAACGACGAAAAGAGCCAGAATTCGCGGTCTTCGTCGCCGTCGACGGTCAGAAACGTCTCGTAATAATAGAGGCCGTCGCCGGCATCGGGACGGTGCGTGAAGCTGATGCCGCCGGGGTGATAAGGCTCGGTCGACTCGTAGTTCTCGGGTCGGTCGGCTGCCATCGCCGGGCGTAGATAGCGCTCGACGAGCCTCTCGTTTTCGGGATCGAAGGTTTCGTCAAAGTCCATCAGCCGCCAGGGTGAGACCTGGGGGGTGACATTCCACTTGTCCGGAAATCCAACCGTGCCGCCGTCGAAGGGCTCGAGCGAGCTGCTGTCATTCCAGCGATGGTACTCGGCCGATTGTTGTGCCATCGCCAGATACACACGCGTCAGAGGCCCGAGTTGCGACCAGTCGACCCGTTCGAAGAGGATCGGAGCCCGATTCGAAAAATCTACGACCGAATTCCGCAATGTGTGAACGCGGGCCGCGGCGTAGCGCGCAAAGGGATGCTTGGGAAAGTCGATCAAGAATGCGCCGTAGAGATCGAAGGCTTTCTCGATATCCCCTCGCCAACGCATCATCTCGGCCGTGAAGAAACGCGCCTCGGGAGTCTTCGAGCGCATGGCTTCTTTGAGCGAGGCTTCTTCATCGCCCGCAAGCCAGAGCGAGACCGCCTGCGAAGCCGCCGACCCCTGGGGGATCTCGACGATCCGCGCCTCGGGGCGCGTCGGAGTGGTGCCGCACGAAAGAGAGAAGAGAAGAGCGGCCGCCAGGAGCGGGCCCAGATATCGGTTGAGTTTCATCGGCAGAAATCCATTCAAAGTCATTTCTCTTCGGCGAGTCCGATCGTCTGATCGAGGGCATCTGTGGCTCTGGACATGAACGAGCGGAACTCGGTGTAGTCTTCGACCGAGACGCGCTGCACGTCGATGCTGTAGCGAACATCGACCTCGAGCGACTGTCCGCTGGGCTTGTAGTCGATGGTCAGCGAGCCAAATTTGCTCTTGATTTCGACGGGCTCGGGTACCCGGTCGAAGACGCGATCATTGGGAATCGTGTATTTCACCGTCGTTTCGTTTGCGAAGGGCACGCGGATCGTCAGGTCCTGCGTTCGCGTCGACTGCTTGGCGTATGCGCCCAGCAGATCTTTGTCTTCGGCCATGGGCAAGAGGAACTCGCGCGCCCCATCGCGGCGCAAGAGCTGCTCGGATTTGAAAGCAAAGGTGATCTTGGTGGGAGCCTCGAGGTCGGTCAGATTCTCGTACTTCGCCGAGACCAATTTTGCGCCCGGGTAGTCTGAGGCGAGCTGCTTCTCAAAGATCTCGTCGCGTCGCTCGGGGTCCTCGAGCGAGCTTCTCAGGTAGACCGCATTGGCCCCGCGTGCTTCGAGCGTTCCCCGCGCCACGGGCTCTTCGCCCGTCAGGTCGATCTCGAGGGTCGTCTTCATCAGGTTCGCATCGGGCGGGTCGATGGGGAGTTCGAGGAACTTGCTGACCCCGCCGTCCTTGACGATGAGTGCCTGAGCGCCCTGGTCCATCGAAGTCAACTCGCGCGTGCCATTGAACTCGGCGGTACCATCCAGATAGAGGTCTTTGCTCGGCACGTAGGTGATGGCGTGATTGAAAACGTGCATCGATGCCGGGAACGAGTCGACTTTGCCGAGTCGACGCGTTCGTACCAGCACCATATTGGCTTCGATACCGGCCTCTTCGAGCATCACCTTCAAGAGCGCAGCCTTGTCTTTGCAGTCGCCATATCGGTTTCGGAAGGCCGTCGTGGTCCGATAGGGCTTCCAGCCGTGGATGCCGAGTCCGACATGTAGATATCGGGTGTTTTTGACCACGTAGTTGTGGATGGTCTGGATCTTCTCGTCCTCGGACCCTTTGCCACGGACGAGCTCGTCGACTTTGGATTTGATCGCCTCGTCTGTAATGAGTTGCTCTTCGATCAGAGACCACCACCACTGCCCGATCTCGTCGTAGGTCTCTTTATTCGAGACGAGGAGGTAGTCGTAGACGTCCGTTGCACCCGGCTGGCCGGCATCCGTCTCGACATGAGGTACGTTCTCGAGTTCGAAAGAGGTCACTTTGTAATCAGACGCCTTGCTGCCGTCGGGAAGGCGATTCTCGATCTTCTCGTGGGGCAGGGCCGGCGGTCGAAAATGCAGGTTCCATTCGCGGGGATAGAGCACGGCGTAACGCTCGAACCCGATGGGGCGACTACCCTGCAGATAGGCAATGTCACCAAAATAATCGCCGCGGAAGTTTGAGTTTGCGACCTGGCTCAAGCGCCATCGAACCTCGACGAGGTCTCCTGGGCCCACATTATTCGCTCGCACATTGACGTAGGCGGTGTCGTTGTAGGTCGTCGATCCCTTCCGGGCGCCGCCGGACTCCCACTGGTCATAATCTTCGCTGATCGTTCCGTCGGCCTTGTGGACACGCACGCGCAGGATATCGACCCGCTCATCTCCGAGCTGGAACGAGATGCGGTGGCCGCGCGCGCTGTCGACGCCGTCCGAGGTCAGCACACGGTCGACGCGCTGATTGACTTCCTGCGCGAGCCCGTTGGGCGAGACCTTGACGACCGTCTGATCGATGACGGTGTCGTAGTTGAAGGGGCCCTTCGGAGTTTCGCTCGAGCGTTCGCGGACTTCGGCGATCATCCAGGGCTCCCAGAAACGGTCTTCCTGGGGGCGCAAGAATGAAAGGTAATCTCGAATTTGCTGGTCTTGTGGCCGCCTCAAAAGGGCGTCTTCGAGCGCCACGATCGCGTCGTTCGAGCGTCCATCGGCTAGCAAGAGCTGCGCCTTTTCCTGATAGAGACTGGCCGCTCCGGGCGTCTCTCGTATCTCTTCGTCCATCACGGCGATAGCTTCGTCGAGCTTCCCCTGAGCGCGTAAGAGCTGCGCTTCTTTGCTTGCAGCATGCATCGAAGCCGGCGCCAGTTGACGATACTCGCGCACGAGCTCGAGTGCCTCATCGAGTTCCTGGCGAGTGACGTGCGTATGGATCACGTCCCACCAGTAGCTTCCCGAGACGGCCATGAATTCGAGGCCCTCTCGCTGCAATTCATGCAGTGTTTCGCGCGGACCAAGTGTCTCGGCAAGATCGACCCACCGGGTAAAGAACGCGGGGGTTCGCATGCGCCCCTCGCCTTTGTACGAGCCCAGTAGCAGTCGTGCGCGCTCATCGAATCCCCGATCGACATCCCAGTCGGCCAGCCGTGCCCAGGGATGCAAAAACTCGGGATGTTTCTGCGAGACTTCGACCATCACGCGTCGCGCTCGCAACCTCTCGGCTTCGTTGATCGAATGGGTGAGGGTGTTCGCGAGTGCCATCGCCACCCAGGGGTCGTCGGGCGCGCGGCGGTGCGCAGCTTCGACGATGTCGAGCTTGCGCCAGTATTCTTCATAGAGTTCGGCTGAGAGCGAGTGAGTGCGGGGACTCAAAGTCTCTGGATTCTGTAGCACTCGCTCGGCGATGTCGCGCCAGGGCGTTGCCACGTTTTGCCAGTTGGCCTGTTGCCAGATCCACGCGCTCCAGATCGCCTCGTCGCCCTGACGTTCTCGTGCTTCTTTCTCGAGCTCAGCGAGAAGCCCGCGATTCTCTGCGTCTAGATCCGCAAATCCGTCGACGAGCTCTCGGGTCGGTACGATCGGGCGCGTCTCAAAAGTCAACGGCCGAGATCGCGTGTCAGTGAGCCGGGCGATCGCACCCAGCGCGCCGTCCGAGCTCGACGCAATCTTCAAGACCAATTCGTTCTTCCCTTTTTCGAGGCGTAGCTCCCAGGCGTCGTTATCAGGCCGGAGTCCCTGGTCAGTCCTTCGCTCGGCGACGGGTTTGCCATTTAACCAGACGCGGTAGGCGCCATTGACTCCGAGCTGCAGGTGAGTGCGCTGGCGACGCGGGGCTTCGATCTCCTGGGCCAGATATACCACCGAGGGTGAAGCCGGCTGAATTGAGGCCGATAGCGGCATGATGCAGTACCGATCT
>CAYFTY010000229.1:0-6711 GCA_964346045.1 uncultured Bradymonadales bacterium
GGAAAAACGATGATGATCTGGGACATGTGGAAGAAAGGATTCAATACCTGGGAAGTAACGACCGCGAAGTATATCGAAGAAGTGATGCGAAACCCCGTCGTGCTGGGTCCGGCCGGTCATATGATGACGGCCGTGATGAAAGCCAAAGCCAAGAGCGACGATACCGTCGCGAACTGGTGGGGGACCGTCGGGCTTCCGACCAAGCGAGATCAGGAGCGTACTCTGCATGCGTTGAATCAGATGCAGAGCCGCATCCTCGACCTCGAAGAAAAACTCGAAGCTCTTTCGGAGTGAGGCAGCGCCATGGATATCACCCCGTATCTCGATCTGAGAATTGCGCCTCGGGCCGTCTTCGATAGCCTACCCGAGAGAGGTAGCCGCGTTCGCTTCATGATCCCTGACGGAGAGGGAGACTGGCGGGCGATGACGTGGCAGGCGTATGCCGATCAGATTCGCCACATCGGTCTCTTTCTGATGAACGCTGGTCTGAAGAACGGCGAGCGGGCCGCGATCTTTGCACCCAACCGGGTGGAATGGATTTCGGCAGCGCTCGCGACGCAGGCCATAGGCGGGGTGATGGTTCCCATTTATCCGAACAGCACGACCAGTCAAGCCGGCTACGTCGTTCGTCATAGCGATACGAAGATCCTATTCGTCGACACCCCTCGGCTTTTGGGAACGACGCTAGAGGCATGGCCGGATCTCGCCTCGGTCGCCAAAATCGTTCTTCTCGACGATGACCTCGATCCTGTTTCTGTGCTGCACCAGCTCCGCTCGGAAGGCCGCGACGTGCCCTCCTACGCGGAAGTGGAGCCCAAGCTTATCGCCTGGGGTGACGCGATCGAGATCGGTCGCGCTCTTGCGGCCGAAGATCCCGGGGCATTCGACCAGGCCATGAACTCGGTCTCTTTGGATCAGCCAGGGTTGATGCTCTACACCAGCGGTACCACAGGACAGCCCAAAGGGGTGCCGCTCACGCATCGCAATATCGCCGTCAATGGAAGGGACTGGCTGCAGTGCAATGCTCCTGTGATCGAAGAGCAAGCTGTCGATATCCTCTGGCTGCCGATGAGTCATATCTTCGGATTTGGAGAGGCCTGCCTTGGGAATACGCTGGGTTTTCTGACCTACCTCGCGGATCCGATGACTGTACTCGAAAAGCTTCCTGAGGTTCGACCCAGCGTGTTCATGAGCGTGCCTCGGTATTTCGAGAAAATTGCCCAGATGGCGATGGGCGAGGCCGACGGTGAGCGACGCGCGAAGAAACTCGCAGAGGTCACAGGCGGAAATTTCAAATTTTGCCTCTCGGGCGGGGCGGGGCTGAAGCGAGAGGTCAAGGATTTCTTCTACGAGTGCGGCATCCTCATCATCGAGGGATACGGGCTCACGGAAGCCAGCCCGACGCTGACGCTGAATCGGCCCGATGCGTTTCGATTCGACAGTGTCGGAAAACCGCTGCCATCGGTCGAGATCAAGCTTGCCGAAGATGGCGAGATTCTGGCGCGAGGCGAGAGTATATTTGGCGGCTATCACAAGAATCCGTCGGCAACACAGGAGACGTTTACGGGCGATGGCTGGTTGAAGACTGGAGACCTCGGCAGATTCACCGACGATGGCTTCCTTCAGATTATCGGTCGCAAAAAAGAGATACTGGTCACCGCGGGAGGCAAAAATATTTCGCCGGTCGCGATCGAAAACCGCTTCATGGATGACCCCTATTTCGCGCATGTCGTTGCGTTTGGTGACGGCGAAAAGTATCTGGTCGCCGGTGTCTGGCCGAATGAGGAAGCCATCGATGCCAAATTGGGTGAAGACATCAGTGATGAAGAGGTTTACGCATTCTTGAAGCCCCGCATCGAAAAGGTGAACGCCGAACTGCCCAGCTATCAAACACTCAAAGATTTTGCGGTCGTTCGCGAGCCGCTCACGGTCGAAAATGGATTTCTGACGCCAACTCTCAAGGTCAAACGAAAGAAGGTCTATGAGGCTTATGGCGACCGAATGCAGGCGCTCTACGCGTAGGAGAAGACATGGCTAGCCGACTTTTCAATATTGCGCGCAAGTTGCTCGGAGACCGGCCCGATGTCGGGCAGACTCCGTCGGACGTGATTTTCCGAGAGAATAAGTGGAGCTTGCTTCGCTATCGCAGCGAGGATGCTGAGGGCGTACCGATCCTGCTTGTTCCATCATTGATCAATCGCCACTACGTCCTCGATTTGATGCGCGGAAAGAGCTTTGTCGAATACCTGGTCGCAAACGGTCACGACGTCTACATGATCGACTGGGGACGGCCCGGGGCCGAGGATCGGTACCTGACCTTCGACCAGTTCTGTGATGGCTACCTGGGGCGCGCCATTCGACAGGTCGCGCGTCGCTCGCCGACGGGTCGCGCCCACCTACTCGGGTACTGTCTCGGCGGGACGATGATGGCGATCCATGCCGCGGACGAAGAGAGATATATCGAATCCATGGTGGCGCTTGCGGCGCCGGTCGCATTTGATGACGACGGGCTACTGGCCTCGTTCAGCAACATCGAGACCCTCGACCTCGATCTGATGGTCGAGGCGTTTGGGAACATCCCGTGGCCGTTGATGCAGGTCGGTTTTCATCTTCTGCGGCCGACGATGAATCTCTCCAAGGCGGTCTACATGCTCGATCGTGCATGGGACGACCAATTTCTCGATGGCTTCTTCGCGCTCGAGACGTGGAGCAACGATAACGTGTCATTCCCGGGGCGGGCTTTCGTACGCTACATACGTGCGCTCTATCAGGAGAATCGACTCATACGAGATGAGTTTGCGCTGAGCGGTCGAAGAATCTCACTTTCGAATATTCGGCGCCCCACGCTGACGATTTGTTTCAAGCACGATCATATCGTCCCTGCTCGTTCTGCCTCGGTCTTTCACGAGCGGATCGCGTCTGAGCACAAACGACTTCTTGTGCTCAATGGAGGCCACGTAGGTGCTGTGGTCTCGCGCAAGGCGTCGAAATCGCTCTGGCCAACCATTTCAGAGTGGTATCGAGAGCAGGAAGCGACCCTGTCGCGTGTCAGCGCATGAGTTGAGGCGATGGAGGGTAGGTCAAAGTAAGTCGAGCTGCTCGTTCTCGTTCTGAATCTCGACTTCCTCGATCAGACGTGCTTCGTCGTTCGTGGGTTTATTCACATCTTTCGACACCGGGTGGACCTCGAACCGCTCCGAGGGCAATGCTTCGAAAAGCGGTCTCAGGTCGTCGTCTTCGGCATACTCGGCGAGCCAGAGTTCCCATGCATCCTGGTGAATGAAGACGGGCATTCGATCGTGCAACCCCGAGATGAGTTCATTCGGCGTCGTCGTCAGGATGGTGCAAGACTCGATCGTCTCGTCGTCGTCCGACCACCGTTCCCAGAGACCAGCAAAGGCCGCGATTTCGTGCCCTCGCGGATAGATATAAAAGGGCTGTTTTTTGCCATCCAACTTCTTCCATTCGTAGAATCCATCGGTAGGAATCAGGCATCTCCTTTTCTGGTACGCACGTTTGAACGAGTTTTTTTCGTGAACGGTCTCTGAGCGCGCATTGATGCACCGACTTCCATAGGATGGATCGTCTGCCCAGAACGGGATCAGTCCCCATCGCATCATCACTGGTTCTCGGCCTGATTCATTCTGGCGAATGACGAGAATGTCCTGCGTTGGCGCGATATTGTAACGCGGTTCGAGGTCTGGCAATTCGCCAAGGTCGAAGAGATCTCGAATCTGCTCAGCAGGGGCAGTCAGGGTGAATCTTCCGCACATGATAAACCTCGTCGGTCGCGAATTACTGATCTGGGCGAACGCGCGTGCTAGAATAAAGGCGGCTACGAGCCACGGCATCGACCGATGAATCTGCGAAAATACATCCGACTCACCCTGGCGACCCTACTATGTGGGGTTGGTTTGTTCGGGTGCAACCTTCCATCCCTGCCTCCGGATTTCACTGAGGAGCCTCCGCGCGAGGACGCCGGACTTCCCGATGTTGACGATCCGGTTGTGTGCGAACCCTCGTCCCGAGAGTGCCTGGCAAATTCGGTGCGCGTGTGTTCTGCAGATGGGACGGACTTCGACATTCGAGCTTGCGGCGCGAGCGCCACGTGTACCGACGGCCGCTGTCTTCCTCTCGAGAATACCTGCGACAAGGGTCAACCCTTTGCTCTCTCCACGACCGAATTGGTCTATGAGATCACCGAGGACAACAAGTCGCAGACCCAGATCGTCACCATCGACAACTGTGGTGTAGAGCCAATTTTCGTCGAGCAAGTCGATGTTCGGGGGCCTTCGCGCCCTGATATGCAACCCGTCTTTCGGCTCTCCACGGATACGCCTACTCGGATCACGCTCGAGCCAGGAGAGTCCCTGGACATCCGGGTGATCTACGCTCCCGCTCTGGATTTCACGCAGGTCACTGGAAGCCTCGATCTGGGTATCATCACGTCGGAGTACACGCGCTACGCGATCGGTCTGCGCACACGCTCGCGCTGTGTGACAACGACGCCGTTCATCGACTGGTCGCCGACTTCGGATACCTCAGAGACCCGCGTTGCATGGATCCAGAACTGTGGCACCGAGCCAGTCGAAATCTCTGGCATAGAGTCACAAGACTTCTCGCTCGAACCCCTCGAAAAAGTACCCGCGATGCTCGCGCCCGGACGACACATCGGGGTCGAAATTTTGCTTCCCGACGAGACGGGGCCTTTCGAAGGTCGCGTTTTCTTCGTCGTCGACGGAGCCGAAGAAGGATTGACTGAGGTTCGTGGAGTCCGACTTGCTGGAGACTGCATTGAGGGAGCTGACGAGCCTGGGGTGCGGGTTGCCGTGAATAACGTTCCTCGCGAGCTCGAAGACGGGTTTGTCGAGGTTGCGCCCACGGATACGGTGCGACTTCTTGCAGATGGTCTACCTCCGGAGCTTCGAGCTGATTACTGGCAGGTCTTCGCTCCGCCCGAGTTCACATCCTCTCTTCAGCGCCTGAGGGGTGAGACCATCGTGAGTCCGATCGTCTCAGGCAATTACGCCTACGAGCTGGTTGCACACGATGAGGACTACCGACCGCTCTGTGACCGCCCGACGGTCGAAATCGAGTCCTGGCCAAACCGCGGCGTCTGGGCCGAACTGACCTGGGTGAACGTTTCGGATCTCGTGGGTGCTGACTCGGGATTTGCGAATGGAGTCGATTTGAACCTGCACGTGAAGCCGCGCGATGCAGACTGGTTGGGCTCTCAGGATTGCTCGGCGAATCGAGACGAAAATTGCTCGATCGGCAGACTGGTTGCATCGAGCGTGAGCGGAGCTTCTCCCGAAATCGTCAGCTATCAGGGCTACGTCAACGAGCTGGAGTTTGGTATCTACCTGGCCAATCCGTTCAATTTTGGCGGCGCACAAGCGACGCTGCGAATATGGCAGGGCCGCCAGCTCATCGACCTTCGTTCAGCGTTCGTGTCCGAGGCTGGAAATTTCTGGCTCGTGGGTCGTCTCGACCCCGCTACTCGGAATTTTACCGAGATCGATTCGATCTCGGACGGCTTCCCCCGGTGACAAGCCGCACCTGATTCAGGGGGTCAGATCTCGTACGACTTTCGAGACGGCTCGCACGACAAAGGTGTCGCCGCCACCTCGTGGAATGCGCGGAAGACCCGAGACCATCTGCACACAATCAAAACGGTGGGGGCCGCGCAGAAACCAGCCCGGCAAATACGCAACCGGTGTGAATCCGATATCCATCAATTCGAAGAACGCATCTTCCTGGTTGACGGGCAGCGCGAGCCGAATATCGTCGACGCCCTTCTCACGAACCTTGTCGACGAACTCGCGGATGATCTCTGCAGGATAGGGGCCGGCCGTATTCTCAATCGTGATATAGTTGCCCCGGGAATGGTACGTCGGCCAGATACGCCCCGAAATGACTGTCGACCCCGTTCCCCGCGGCGAGCCAACGGGAAAGTTCTTGGGATATGGGAATTCATCGTCGATCGACTTCAATCCCTGCGCGAGGCGAAGTGCAAAACGAGTTTTCGTGATCTCGTTGGAGGGCGGTTTAATGCGCGGGAAATCACCGTCGTCGATGAGTCCCATAATGAGTTCGGAGTCTCCGATATCCCTCGAGCCCGGATCGGGCCGAAATCCCCAGCACATCGCACCGAGCTCACGGCCACGCTTGAATGAGGTCTCGTTGGCAGCTCGAAAATACACGATGCCATAACGTTTGAGACCGAATCGCCGGAGTGCTTCGAAGAGAGCCTTTGCGACGGCGCCGCGGTCTGTGACCTCGTCGACCGAGAGAGAGCCGATCTCCATCGACGAATTCCACCTTCCAGGCCAGGCGAGGCCACAACCGACAATCTTGTCGTCTCGCAGAGCTGCGACCAGAGCGAGCTCTTCGTCGCGCAGCAGTTGTGCGATGGTCTGGGGCTTGAAGAGTTCCTGATGCGGAAATTCGGGACCGTGATTGGCCCGATAAAATTTCGAGAGTGCCTCGGCGTGGTCGGTCCGAGCGAGCAAGAGCTTCATCGGTACTCCAGCAGACGGTGGGCGTCTTCTACAATTCGGGACATTCCCGGTGCTCTCCCCCCTCCATCTTGGTTGGTGCTCACGATGGGGTCAACCTCATCACCGAGATTCAGGGCCCCGTTGCCAGCGCCCGGCCATATGGGCACTTCGACGCCCAACATTCGAGCGAGAAAAGTCGGGGCCCCGACTT
>CAYFTY010000230.1:0-6693 GCA_964346045.1 uncultured Bradymonadales bacterium
AGCTCGCAGGCCTTTTTGAAATAGGGCAACGATTCGGCGGTCGCCTTGTTGTCGACCATTTTTGCGTATCCGAGACGCATGCATTCGGCTGCATTACCCGTCTCACACGAGCGCCCCGAATTGTCGGGCGTGCGGGTGTCCGCATTCGGGCCAGGTGCCCGGGGCCCGGAGCATGCTGTCGCCATCAATACGAAGATTGTGAGCAGCCAGGTTTTCATCATTTCCTCCGCGTTCGAATTCGCACCATAGGCATCTTCGTCGACGATTGCTACCGACGAAGTACTCGTTTCGATCCTCTTGGTACGAGCACCCAGCGGCGTAGCCGACATGGCCTCCCGGGGAGGGAAGACACCGCACATCGACGAAGGGCTCGCGTTGAGGGTCCAGGGTCCGCGGTTTACGGGATGGGGACGGTGACCCACTCGGTCGAGATGTCCTCGTACTGGACGTCGGTGCCGAGCTGGCCGCTCTTATTCGAACCGGCGCACCAGATACGCCCCGAGAGGTCGGTCGCGCATACATGGAAACGTCCGACAGAAACCTCGGTGAACGAGCCAAGCTGCTGATTGGTCATCCGTGCAGGAACGATAGAATGCACCTGTTCGGCACCGACGATATGACCGTCGATATTCAATCCCCAGCAGAAGAGCATGCCCTCGGAATCGAGACCGCAGCTCGAAAACCCATTGGCGCTGAGCCCCGAGACCTGGTTGCGGTCGACGGGTGTGATGGTCGCGATGGGGTCTGAAGACGGGAATCGTATCTGGCCGTTCTGATTCTCACCCCAGCAGAGCCACTCCGAATCACTCGACTCGGCACAGGAGTGGTAGACCCCGACCGAGACGCCCTGCCACGAGCCCGACGGAGGCATGGCCTGGCGCGCTGGCTGCAAGACCTGTGACGTTTCTTCGGAGTTCGCCGCGAATTGGGTATTTCGCCCCCAGCACCAGATGCTGCCGTCGACTTTGAGACCGCAGCTATGAGCGTCTCCGACACTGACTGCCTGCCAGGGGCCGGGCTCGATCACTTCTTTGGGCAGGTCGTAGAGATTCGGACCCGAGAATTCGTTATCTCCCTGTCCGATCTGAGCTTCGCGATTATCGCCCCAGCAAAATAGCCGCTGGTCGGTCGTGACTGCGCAGACATGATCGTTTTTCGTGTCGAATTCCATCACGGCGCCGATTGCAACTTCGAGCGGATCGATCGACTGCCTGACCATGTCCGAGTCGCGGGCGAGTTGGCCTTCGGTATTCTGTCCCCAACACCAGAGGCTATCGTCGATACGCGTCGCACACGCCTGATCGTCTCCGACGTGGACGGACTTCCAATCGTTATCGCTGCCGATGCGCCGGGGCATGAAGCTCTCGGTGACTTCCGTCGTGCCGAGGATACCGTACTTGTTGAGGCCCCAGCACCAGATGGCTCCCTCGGGGTCGACGGCGCAGGTCGTATTTTCGCCTGCCGCGATATTTGTCGCCGAGAGCGTCTCGCCGAGATCGGCTGTGGGATCGAAATCGGGCTGCGTCGCGAAGTCGCTGGCGAGGTCAGCTTCTGCGCCGATATCCAGCCCTGCATCGTACGCACCGGTATCCGCCGGAGCCGTCTCCTCGGGAGAAACACCCAGGTCGATCTCCTGATAGCAGCCGGCCCAGAGGCTCGTCAGCGCGAGACACATCGCCAGGCGGGATGTGCTCGGTCGTGGTGGATTCGTTCTCAAGACGGATTCAGTCTACATCGTTCTCGAGAATTTTTTCGAGCTTCGACCAATGAGGTCCTTCGCCGTAGGCATCTCGGTACGATTGCGCGTTGGCCCTGGCTTTTTCAGCCTCGCCGCACGCGTTCCAATTCGTGGCACTATGGGCCAGCGCATCGCGTTGCAGCATGCCGGCCAGACCGATCTTGCGCGCTCTTTCGAAGGCGGCCGCTGCCTCACACGAACGTGAGAGATTGCGATCGAGAATCCGTCCGCGGGTATGCGCCGCCATGGCGGCACGCGAGTCGTTGGAATGCTGCTCGACGATCTTTTCGAGGTAGTCGGCAGCCTCGGCGTGATGGCCGCTTCGTCGCATCGCGTCAGCAGCTGCAAAGAGTTCGTCGACCGCGCGCTCGTCGACCAGCGCGGGGTCGGCAAGCAAGAGCTCGGATGCCTCGGCATATTTCTTACGGTCTGTGAGCTGACGCCACTTCTTGGGGGCCGGAGGCTCGGGCTTCGAGGCGCGCTTTTTCGCGATCTTCTCGGGCGCGCTTCGAGCCAGTTCGACTTCGGGCTCGATCGTCTCGAGCTCGGTCTCGGCGGGCTCGAGTCGTGTCGTTTCGGTCTTCTCTTCGGGCTGGCGGGCCATGGTCACACGATCCCCGGCGCTCAATACATGGAATTCGTTGCCCCGCGTCGAGCGCACTGCGACTCGTCCTTCATGCACGTGAACGTGGACAGCCTCATCGCTGCTTTCGACGTCGAATGACGTGCCGAGGACCTCTACTTCGATGCCGTCGAGATCGACGACGAAGCGCCGGGAGGCACGCTTCGAAACCTCGTAATGTGCCTTTCCGTGGGACATGGCGACGCGAATCTTTTCGTCGGCGACCTCTTCGATCAAGATTCTGGCAGCATCGTCGAGTGGCGTGACCCGGGACGCGTCGGCGAGCTCGATGAAATTCGCGTTGAGCGAGCGCCCATCATGAAAGGCCAGATGATCGGGCTCGGACATCATCAACGTCGTTGCCCCGAGGGCGAGCGCCAAAACGGCCGCGGCCGCGGCTCCTGCCCGCACGACTTTACGTCGGCGATAGCGCCTCTCTACCTGACTGAGAGCCTCGCTCGCCCGAGTTTCATCCCATCCGGCGTCGAGGTTCTCTCTCGCTTGTTGTAATTCTTCCAGTTCAGTTTTCATCACCGAACTCCTCTTCGAGGTGAGCCTGGGCGCGGGCGATTCTGCGTTTCACCGTCGCCAGTGAGCAGGCGCAATAGGTCGCCGTATCCTTCAGCGACTCACCCTGTAAATATCGGACCGACCACGCCACGCGGTCGACCGTCTGAACGTTTTCGAGCGACTTCAAAACTCGCGTCAACAAGACTCGATGTTCTTGGGGCGCGGCTTCCGAGACGGCCTTCTCGAACCGGGGTGGAGCCTCGATTCCGAGAAAAACCAGCACCTTGCGCTTCTTCAGTTTTCGGTAACAGAGGCGAACGGACACCGTAGTCAGCCAGCTCTTGATCGCCGAGGGATCGCGAATCTTATCTCGATTCTCGAGCACCTTGATAAAGACGTCCTGTACCAGGTCGTCCACCGCTGAGGGGTCGCCCAGGATATTGACTCCGATGCCCGCAACATAAGGCGACCAGTGCGCAAAGAACGCGTCGAAATCATCGATACTGACGTCGACGTCTTCGGGCTCTTCGGCGCTGACTTCGTCCGAACGGATCAGAGTCAATGTGGGTTTGGCCTGGCTCATGCGATCGTGTGGTCGATGCCCCTTACGTACCTGAAGAGCGGTGGCGCTCGAAAGCGGCTCAAAAAAGATCCTGCTCAGAGAGAAAGGGTGAGGCCGAGCTGGGCCGCAAACCAGAAACTTTTGGTGCGAAATGCCTCGACGCCGTCAAAGCTCGAGCCCCACGTCCAGGGCGAAAATCCGAGCTCGGTGCTCCCGTCCAATGAGATCGGATCGGCGATTTCCAAACGGTATCCTGCGCTGAGTGCAGGCCCGCCCCAGAAGGCGCCACCGCTTTCGGAACTCGCATCTCGTGAGGCCTGGACTCCGCCCGCTCGAAAGAGAGCTGCAAAACGGGCGTCGTCGATAAAAAGAACGCTTTTGACCGCCCCCGAAAGAAAGAGCTGATCGGAGGGTGCACCTGCGATATCCGTCGAATTGCTTGCCATTTGAACATCGAAGGCGATCGCCCAGAGCGGGCTCCAGGGGATTTCACCTTCGAGGGCAAATCCCCCTGCGAACCCGGGTGCTCCGAGATCGGCTCGCACCAGTCCCGCTGCGTGAATCTTGACGGGGGCCGAATCCGATTCAATGGCCATGGACTCTCGCGCGATGGGCTCGGGGCTCGCAGACGGTGGCTCTTCTTTGACCTCCGGCTCACGAGGGCGCGCAAAAAGCTCACTCATTTCGGCCGCATTCAGCGCGAGAAAGCGTTCGACGCCGTTTTCAGGCACATCTCCTCGCGGAATCCGCCGCACCAGCGACTGGTCGCCTGCGCGAACCTCGACTTCGGTCATCTCGGCGCAGCGAACGATCACACCCTGCACTTCGCTCGACGTCGATGTCTCGAGCGCGAGGATGTCCTGCATCACGTCTTCGTCGAGGTTTTCGCAATCGCGAAATTCGACGTTGATCTGCCCCCACGCCGTCGACGCGACGAGAAGGCCGCATACCTGGATGGCAATCGCGATGATTCGATGCATGAAAAGAGGCTATCACATGACCTTTCTGGGCGGCGAGCTGCCGTGATGCACTTGCATCTCGCGCGTATTACTGGCAGAACATTCTGCCCGGGCGCACCGAAACCCATCGGTTTCATTTGCCTGGACCAAAAGTCTTCGAAACGCATCTCAACAACGTCTGTGAACTAAGAAGTCGAGGAGAGAACGTGGGATACCAGGCACAACTCGTCGTCCGCACCCGAGACCCAAAGCGAGCTGCGATCGTCGATCGCGTTAAAGAACTCGCCGAGCTCGAGGGTAAGACCTTTTCGGAAAAAGCGATCGAGCTCTTCGAACGTGGGCTCGGGAAGATGAACGACGGCGCCGAAGAATCCTCGGAAGAGTCTGAGAGCTCGTCCGAAGCCAGCGTCCGACGTAATCCCGTGCCTGTCGAACTCACGCCTCCGACTGAGCTTCCGGTCAAAGATCCAGACGACCGCCCCGAAGAGTCGGCCAAAGCCGTTGCAGCTCGCGCTGCAGACATCTTCGACGCACGCGGAGCCGAGGACGCCGCCGGTGAACTCACGGATTTCTTTGCCAAGGCCGAGCCGTTCGACGCGGCGCAGGTGCGTGAAGAGCTTCAAGACTTGATGAAGAAAGACGACTACGAATCGGTGATGGAGGCTCTGATGGAGACCGACGAGTACCGACAGTACCGTCAGCGCGTCGTCTACAGTTGAATTCGCGAGCCGCCTGGCTCGCGCTCACCGGCATTCAGTCCAGCCACGCGACCCGCACCTCGGGGTCGAATAGATAGCCTGCTTCGTACGTCATGATCGCCTCGTCGAGGCCCAGTTTCCGCAGCGTCCATATCGCTGTGTGCAGGCGCTTTTTGGCGCTTTCATAAGTCATATGCTCGCCGGGCCATCCGGCTTCGACCAGCGGGTCCTGATCGACCTCTTCGCCGGGATGATCCAGGCGCGCCTTTGTGAGTTCGACGAGGATGCCCGGGATCGAGCGTCGGCGCGAAAGGTCGAGCTCTTCGCCGTCCGGCAATATGAGCGTGCGTCCATCCCTCGCGACGCGCAGAGGTGGAGTAGGTTCGTTGAAGCTCGCGCGTAAGGTCTCATATGCCCGCCGCGCGACATAGAGGGCATCGACCATGGTTGCGCTCTCGGCGATATCGCCGAGTCGGTCGGTCGTACGTTCGACTCTCTCGAGCAGCGATTCGGCAGTCTCGCGATCGTCTGATTCGAACGCCTCGCGGGCGGCTCCCAAAAAGAGAAAGAGCTCGAAAACCTCTGCCGTAGGGTCGTTTTCGACCATCTCGGCTCTTGCGGCGTCGAGTTCTTGCTGCGCTTCGACTTCGCGTCCATCCAATGCCAGCGCTGCCGCGCGAAATCCGTGCACGCGATCTCGGACACCAAAGCCACTCGGCAATTCGACCGCGCGCCCCAGATTTTCTGCCGCAGCGGATGGATTCGAGCGACAGATCTCGGCGATGCCGAGCCAGAGCAGAGCCGAGACCTCGACCTGCCCACGCTCGGGAGCGGTGAGCACACCCTCGAGGATGCGAGTTGCCTCTTGAAACTGGCCCAGACGGATCAGGCACATCGCTTCGACGACCCTCGAACTCAAAACATAGGTGCGAATCCCGGCCTCCGAGTGCACGCGGATCGAATCGCGAACGCTCTCGAGTGCCTCCTCGACATGCCCGATGCCGTAGAGAGCTTCCGCTTTCATCGTGCGTGCGAGCCCACGGCCCAATTGCGAGCCGAACGTGGCAAAAGCTTCATCGGCTTGCCTTGCGCAGTCGAGCGCATCCCTGTTTTCATCGAGCATGAGATGACACATCGCGAGGTTGACGAGAGCGATTGCGCTATAAGGTGCGCTCGAGACTTCATCGAGCAGTCCGTACGCGATGCTCGCGTGTCGACGGGCCTCTTCGAAACGGCCTTCGGCAAGGAAGATCGAGGCTTTGTTTTGCTCGAGTCGGCCCTGGTTGAATCGGTCGGAATGCTCTTCGGCGAGCTCCATGGCCTCTTCGAAATAGCCTTCGGCGGCATCGAGTTTGCCGAGCTCGAGGCTCGCGATCCCGGCCGTGCGAAGAGCATCGATTCGAATTTCGGAGTCGCTGGCGTTCTCGGCGGCCAACTTTGCCGTGAGCAGGGCTTTTTTGGGGTCGGCGACAAGGCGGTGATAGCGTGCTTCGACGGCGGCGAGTCGGACCTTTCCTTCTTCGTCGAGGCGGCCACGAATCTCTTCGCTCCATCTGAGGTATTCGTTCAGAGGTGATGCGACGATCACGAGCCGTGCATTACCC
>CAYFTY010000231.1:0-6668 GCA_964346045.1 uncultured Bradymonadales bacterium
ATCTTCGGCGATCGAACGGATGGTTTTCAGACGGCTCTCAAGCGGCCCGGGCCGCGCCAGTGTCCGGCGGCCGGCGAGGTCGATGTAGTGGGCGAGTGTGGCCTGTACAATGCCTTCGTTGGGATGATCGAGAAACTTGATCAGAAGGTCTTCGTCATCGGGCATGCGATGCCCTGCGCGCTGAAATGCACGAGCGGCGATGGCAAAGGCTCGAAAATCCTCGGCGTCGCGCAACCCCTGTACGGCCTCGCGCCACTCGGCCTCTTCGGAGCCCTCTTCGGGCTCGAGCGTCTCCATCATGCCTTTGAAGCGTTCGGGCACTTCACCGCCAGAATCAAAGAGCTTGTCGAGATCTCGTTTGTATTTCGAATCACTCATCGTCTTTCTCCCACCAGTCGGGGCGATCGCCCAGACGGGGTTCGAGGTCGTTGGGCGGGGCGAGAAAGGTATCGATCTGAAGCGAGTCGATCGTGCGTCCCGCGAGGTCGCTCCCGAGCATCTCTGTTATCATGATCTGCTCGAGCTTCATGCGCAATCGCCACTCTCCGGATTCTTTGACGAGCGAGAGTTCGGTGATCGAGCCGTCGAGGAGCGAGGCTTCGATCGGAGGCACACGATTTTCGCTCGTGGCTTCTGCATCGGGCACGATCCTTTTGGAGTGCAGAAATTTGCCGATGACGACCGCGGGACGTGAGTCACGATCGCGAGCCGCGGCAACACCCAGCGGTGACTCGAGCCCCTCGATCTCAGTGTCGGGCTTCGGCGGGATCACCATCAATTGCAAGACGGTCGAATCGCGCAAGACGACCCAGACCCAGGGCACTCCCTTTTCGTCGACATTCATCGTGTGGACCAGGAAGTTCGACGTCCGCTCATCTGCCTCGACGCGCGCATATCCCGTCGGGGTACAGCGGGGATAGCTCGGTAGTTTTCCCTCGCCGTCGAGCCGCGGCTCGAGCAGCCCCCGCATCGGTCGGGTATCGACCTCGAATTCGATGAAGGTCTTCGGCCCATCGTCACTTTGATAGGTAATCGCCAGCCTTCCCGCGAGTCGTTCGGCCGAATCTTCTTCGAACTTCGAATCGATCTCGAAGATTCGATCCTCGAATTGTACGGGCTCGCGAGTCGCCAGATGGAAGAGGGGCAGGCGGATGGGGGTGCCCACTCGAAGCTCTCCTTTTTGCCGGAAGATGGGCTGCAGGATGGCGCCCTCTCCGCATTCCTCACGGACCATGCCCAATAGCTCGGCGTCGTCGAAGATCTGTCCTCGAATCGTGCCGACGGGCTCGGCCGATTCGAGTTCTTCCTCGAGCGCAGTGAAATCGCGAGGGATATGACGAAGCGGTGGACTGAGTTCGAGAGGTCCAGGCGTCTCGGAGGGATTTGGCTCGGTCGAATCACGCTCAGCGCGCTCGACCGAGGCGTCTACCCGCACCTGCGCGGACGCATCCGCTGCGGCTGCTCGAGTGTCGGGCTCAGCGCTCTTGGAATCGCACGCAACGAGGCCGAAAACGAGCAAAATAAGGAGGGGTAGTCTCATTGGTCAAATTCGGCGATGGCCCGCGCGATCTCGTCTTGCTCTCCTCGCAGACGCCACGCACGCACGGGCGTGTCATTGAAGAGAACTACGTATGCGACACGTCGATCGCTAGCCGTCGTCACATAGCCAGCGAGTGCGGTCACCTCATTGAGCGTACCTGTTTTGCCGCGCAGTTCGCCGTCGGTCGACGAGAGTCGCTTTCGTAATGTGCCGTCGACACCGCCGATCGCCATCGTCGCCGCAAAGTCCGGAGCATACCGATGCCGGGCCATATACGTTAAGAGCTGACCGAGGTGCCGTGGCGAATACTGGTTGCCATCGTAGAGACCGCTGCCATTGAAGACTTTGAATGCACCGTCGAGGCCCGCTTCCTCGAGAAAAGCGCCGATGCGCTCGTAGGCGCGCTCGGTCGAGGCGGGCTCGTCGTTCTCGCCGTGGCCGAGCACTCGAAAAATTTCTTCGGCCATGAAGTTATTGCTCCATTTGTTCATGAGCATCAGGTGGTAGATCAGTGGGTCACTCTCGTGCAGGTAGAGGCTGACCGTACCCTCGGGGCGGATGCCTCGGGTGACGTCGCCACTTACCTCGATGCCCAGATCCATCAGTGCCCTTTTGAAGATGCTGCCTGCAAAAAGCGACGGATTGTCGATGCGCTTCCGGGATTCGATGACGTCGATCCCGGTGCCGATCGAGCCGCGTATTTCAATGCGCGTGCCGGCGGCATCGTTGGTCGAGACCGAGCTGATGCGCAGGCGTCGGGTCTTGCCACTCTTGGTCGTCGCCTTATTTGAAACCTCGATGTGATCGTTGGGCGGGTAAAGCTCGACCTTTGGGGGTTTGCCAGCTTCTCCCGGGCGAACGCGTACGACGACGTGGTTGAAGTTCACGCTCACCGCCCCGATGGGAGCCCTGTATGAAGCATCTTCGTTCTTTTGATCGAAGGCCGGCGGAATGAAGCCCGGCGAAAAGGTCGCGTCGTCGACTACGATTCCACCGCTCACCGATTTGATCCCCTGCCGCTGTAGTGCGAGGGCCCAGCGTACGACATCGTCATAGAGGATCAGTGGATCACCATCGCCTTTGAGAAAGAGCGGTCCTTCGACCACTCCGTCTTTGATTTTGGTCGCGCTGATCCGGGTGAAGATCGTGTGGCTGGGGCCCCAGCGGTCGAGCGCCGCCGCGGCCGTCACCAACTTGGTGTTGCTCGCGGGGTTGAAGAGCGTGTTTTCGTTCAAGGCATAGAGCATCTGCCCGCTATCGACATCGACGGCATAGATGCCCACGGTCGAGCTCGCGACGTCCTTTTGAGAGAGCACGCGCTGAATCGAAGCCCTCAGACCCGATGTATCGGGCTCGGCAGCAAACGCGCCCGGTTCCCACACGAAGGCGAGCGTCAGGCCGAGCAGAAAAGGAATGGCGCGTACGTGCATACTTCGACTCCGTCGTTCGGGATGCCGCGAAGTTATAACGACTCGCAGCGATCGTCGAGGCGCGACTCTATCTTCAACATCGGCGGGTCGTCGTTGTCTTCCCCGGGTTTGGGATCCCCCGGCACAGTGACCCCAGGCCCGTGACAAGAAGTCACACTTCTGTGGCAGAAACGCCTCGAAGACCCTGATTCCGGGTCGTAGTGAGGCTGGCATGCGCCTTGCTGCATTCAAGTGTAAGATGGTGTGCGCTCTTGTCGCACATTGGAATACACCCTCGATGAAGGTGGCGCGATGAACGAATGGAAGAGCTGGCTGAAGAAATTGCACGCGAATGAAGATGGGGCCACCGCCACTGAGTATATCGTGCTTCTGGTCTTGGTCGCCTGTTTCATCATCTCCATCGTCAAGATCTTCGGGCACACCGTGAGCGACAAGTACACGGCCGCCAACGAGATCGTCCTCAAAGAAGTGCGATTTTGAATCGGAGGTTACCGTTGAGCCCCGCGCTTTGCTGTGCCTGGTAACTGTCTGCCTGATGGCGCATGGTCCCTCAATCCGGATCTCCGTGATTCGGTAGAACGCTCGGCGACTGCCCCGCCGGGCGTTCGTAATTTCTTGAACGTGCGCTCGGTTTGTCCCACCGGATACATCCGAGTATCATGTCGATATTGAACAAGCGCGAAAAGACGACGATGTAGGGCAGATGTCAGACGACCCAATCGGCAGCGAGATCGATGGACGCTACCGGCTCGAGCATGAACTCGGGCGCGGTGCGGGTGGGGTGGTCTATGCCGCGCGCCAGCTCGCGGTGGATCGCATTGTCGCCGTCAAACTCCTTGCCGACGCGGAAGACCCGGGATTCAAAAAGCGCTTCGAAAACGAAGCGCGTGCGGTCGGAAAGCTCAACCATCCCAACATCATTACCCTGCACGATTTCGGCTGGTGTGACGATCTCGGCACCCACTACATGGTCACGGAGTTCATCGAGGGCGAATCGCTCGCCGATCGCATGATGGAGTACATGTCGACCGACCTGATCATGCATGTATGTCTCGAGATTTCCCGAGCACTGAATCATGCGCATGGTCAGGGGATCCTGCACCGTGATCTGAAGCCCGAAAACGTGATGCTCATCGAGAGCGAATCGAGCTGGCCGACGGTGAAGGTGCTCGACTTTGGTCTTGCACGCATCTTCGACAGCGCTGCTGAGAACGCTGAGCCGCCCTCGGGGATCACGCCTCCACCGCTTCGCGCAAAGCACGTGGGCAAACAGATTCAGGGAACTCCTGCCTACATGAGCCCTGAGCAGGCTCGCGGTGAACACGATCTCGATGAGCGTACCGACGTCTATTCGTTGGGTGTCATGCTCTTTGAGCTACTCGAGCGATATCCTCCTTTCGATGCCGACGATCGAGACGCCTTACTCGCCATGCATATCCATGCGGAGGTTCCCGAGCAGGAGTGGGACGAGACGCCTGCGGCAGTGCGTGAGCTGATCGCCGATATGCTTCGAAAAGATCGCGACGAGCGACCGGCGAGTGCGCTCGAAGTCGCTCAGGTGCTGCAGGACGAGCTCCAGGGAGCATCTTCGTTCAAGAGAGAGGGATGGGAATCGGATGAATGGTCGATCGAGCCGATCTCAGAGGTCAATGAGGTCACCGAACCACCCGATCGGAGCGAGGATGCATCCGAATCTGTGGAGTTTGCCGAAGCCGAATTTCGTGCGGCACCGCGTCGCAAGCATATCGTCGGCGCGGCGATTCTCGTGATCTCCGTGACTGTACTCGCGTTCATTGCATTCTCGGTACCCGACGAGCCTGAGGCCGGAGCGGTCGAGGAGCCGGCTGCGACCCGCGTGGTCGACGAGCCAAAGCCCGAGCCTGAGATGAAATCCGTGCACGAGGTTCCGAAACCGGAGGCGGCGCGAGAGCGATTTCATCGCGAGACCGAGCGGGCCCTCTCGATTGCTAAGACTGCGGCAGACACCCGTGCGGGAACCTTGAAACGTGAGGGCAAATGGAAGCCGAAGAAAACCCGCAAGCCTGCCACGCGCAAGCCCGAGAAAAAAGAAACAAAACCGCGGCTTCGCGAACTCAAGCTCTCCCTCTGAGGAAGATGATGGTCTCTCGATTGCTGGCCTTGCTCGCGTTTGCCCTCGTGGTTCTTCCCGGGTCTCAGGCCGCGGCCGACGAGGTCGCTGAGCTCAATGAGGAAGGAATCGCTGCGTTTCAGGAAGGACGTTTCGAGGAAGCCGCCCAGAAATTTCGAGCGGCATGGGAGATCGAACCCGAGCCACCGCTACGGAAAAACGAAGCGATTGCATGGTTCAAGGCTGGTCGCTGCGAGGAAGCCCTCGAAGCCGCCGCCTCGTATGTGAGCTACGGCGAGGACGATCCAGAGGCTCGAGAAGATGCTGAGTCGGTGATCGGCAATTGCAAGGTCGAGCTGGCTCGCTCGGCGATTACTCTTGGAGATTTTGCCCTCGCTCAGAAAATGCTCGACGAGACGGAGGGTCTCCGACTCGACGATTTCGCGCGGGAACAGGTGAATCTTGCTCGTCTCGAACTCGCGAGGGCGCGCGACGAAGCCCCGCCCAGAGAAGACGATGCAGTGGCCGCGAGCGCGCCCCCACCAGAGCCCTTGAATACGAGAGAGATGCTCGGATGGGTCTTCACGGGGACGGGCGGTGTGTTCATCGCATCGGCGCTGATCTACCATATCGTCATGCTCACTTCGGTCGCTCCTGAACATGAGGACCTCGGCGCATCCGGCAGCGATCGTGCTCGCTTCGATGAACTCTCGTCGAAGCTCGACACCGCGAGGTGGCTCGTCCCAACACTCTACGCACTCGGAGCAAGCTCAGCCGGTGCGGGCATCTACTTGCTACTCGACTCGAGCGCGGCCGAGACGAGCGTCGCGGGTCCTTTCGAGAGCATGAATCCGCGAGCTTTCGTACTCGGGTTACAAGGGAGGTTCTGATGATACGCCTTTTCGTTTTCTGCGCCGTCTTGTTGCTCGCTGCCTGTATCCCTGCCGGCGATTCGGTCGAGTTCAATGCGAACGGGACCCCCGACATTTCGCTTGCGGATATGAGCGCGAATCATGGCTCGGACGGCGGCACGATGCCCGACGATATGTCGTCTGAACCCGACCTCGTCGCAGGAGATATGTCCTCGAGCCCCGATATGACGTCGTCGATGGACATGTCGCAGCCGTCCGATATGTCATCTCAAATGGACATGTCCAACGACATGGCATCTCAAGACCTCGGTGCCGATATGGTTTCCGATGCAGCAACGGATGCCTGTATCCCTGAGACAGACTCAGAGCTTTGCCAGACCGCCGCCGTCGAATGCGGCATGACGATGGTGACCGATTCGTGCGGGACGGACCGTACCATCAATTGCGGTGGGTGCGCTCAGGGCGCGGAGTGTCAACAGAATGGCTGCGTCGAACGCGACTGCCGCGATAATGACGACAATGATGGGGACGGTCTTGTTGACTGCGCTGACTCGGACTGTCAGGGGCGGCAATGTTCTCCTCGCCCATTCGATCGTTGTACTGCTGCCGGTACATGTGAGCGCAGCTAGGCCGCCGGCATCTCACGGCTTCAGATGAGCCAGATGACGATCGCGATCACGGCGGCGGCGAAGACCAGTAACAGGAACACAAGCAGATTACTCGAGCGAGATGCCGGC
>CAYFTY010000232.1:0-6662 GCA_964346045.1 uncultured Bradymonadales bacterium
GGAACACAGTCGACGATGTGAGTGACATGGTGCAAAGCGCCCGTTCGATCCAGAAGGCGTGGGGCGCGAAGTCGCTCTCCGAACGCGTTGCCCGGATCAAGCAGCTCAAAGAGGTCGCCCTGGCGAGACACCAGGAGATTGCCGAGATCTTGAGCGGCGAAACGGGGCGCACGCCGACCGAATGCATGATGTCCGAGGTCGCTTCGCTCGGTGCGTATATCGACACTGCCTGTAAGGAAGCGAAGGTCGCGCTCGGATCTCAAAAGGTGTCGATCTCATCGCTCGAATATCCGGGAAAGAAAGCGACCATCGAGATGGTGCCACGAGGTGTCGTTGGAATCATCGCTCCCTGGAATTATCCACTGGGCAACTTTTTGAAGCATCTATTTCCAGCGCTGCTCTCGGGGAATGCGGTGATTCTCAAGCCTTCGGAATATACACCGCGTTCGGGAGCATGGCTTGCAGAGCGGTGCGCCGACGTTCTGCCGGCCGGCCTCGTCCAGGTAGCTCAGGGAAAGGGAGATGTCGGAGCCGCGCTCGTCGATGCCGCGGACTCGGTCGCCTTTACGGGAAGCGTTGCGACCGGCCGTCTGGTCGCCCGGCAGGCCGCTGAAAACCTCATTCCGTGTTCGGTAGAGCTCGGTGGAAAGGACGCAGCGATCGTACTCGCCGACTGCGATATGGAGCGTAGCGTGGCGGGTATTGCGCAGTGGGGTATCCACAATTGCGGGCAAAACTGCGCGGCAATCGAAAGGGTATACGTCGAGGAGTCCATCGCCGACGAATTCGTGGAGCGATTGGCAGGGGTGGTGTCGAAACTGCGGGTAGCTCCGGGCCATATCTGCGATCTAGGGCCGCTGCAGAATACGATGCAGCTCGAGACCGTGAAGAGCCATGTCGAAGAGGCAATCGAAGAAGGAGCAAGCTGCGTTGCGGGGGGCAAGCCCACCGGCGTGGGGCTCGGTTTTCGACCCACCGTGCTCGATCACTGTACCGATGAGATGCGCGTGATGCGCGAGGAGACCTTCGGGCCGGTGATCGCCATCGCTCGAGTCGCAGATGCCGACGAGGCGATTCGACGCGCGAATCAGAGCGATTACGGACTCAACGGTTCTATCTGGACGACCGATATCCGCAGGGGTCGAGAGTTGCTCGAGAGACTCGATGTTGGGATCGCACTGCTCAACAACCACGCGATCACAGGTACGATGCCTAACGTTCCCTGGACCGGGGTCAAAGACACCGGCTTTGGGGTCGCCGGCAGTCGGTTCGCGTATCCGAACTTTGTTCGTCCCAAAACCTATTTCATCGATACGTCGAGCAAGCCCGATCCGTGGTGGTTCCCATTCGATGAAAATTCGGACCAACTCGGCCTCGCGCTCATCCAGAGAGCGAGAGGCTCGTTTGGGGCCATCTTCAAGCTTGCCGGCCTGGCGGGAAAGCGCATCAAGGCCGTTCAGCAGTGGGCAAAGGCGGATACGGAATAGGAGTGGCCCGTCGGATCGTTTTCGATGGGCTACGAGCGAGAGGGACCATGCAACGCATATTCTGTCTGATTGTCGTTCTTTTGAGCGCAAGCCTCATGGCGTGCGAAGGACAGAAGTGCCAGGAGCCACGTACTCCAGAAGAAATCGACGAGCGGGTCGTCAAGCTCGTTGACGACTATATGGACTCGATGGACGCCTATCCGATGCAGCGCGAAAGAGTCGACGAGATGGTCGACGAACTGCAGCCAGATCGGATCAAACTATCGAAGCAACGCGCCGGATTGAAAGACGTCTTCATCGCTCAGCTTCTCACCTACGATCCTGACCCCAAGGCTCTCGATCAGCTCGTCGAGACGGGCCGGCGCCAGGCGATGACGTACACATGGAAACTCATCGGCAAGGCGCACGAAGCGCACACGATGTTCACGACCGAGCAGCGAAAGGGTGTGATCGAGCTGCTCGAGGAGCCCCCCGAAGAATTTTCGCTTTCGTTCATCGTGCGCCGCGGTATCGACGTCTTCTTGATCCAACTCGATGCAACCGGTGCTCAGAAAACTTCGTTCTGGAATGAGGTCGCGGCTCTCGAGAAAGAGACCAACACACTGATTCGCAAAAACCACGCGATTCGCCTCGCGATTGGTCACGAGTGGGTCAAAAAGGACATCGACAAGGCTTTCGTGCGCAAGAAAGTCACCGAATCTGCCGATATCATCACGGCATTCATCCATGACCAGGCCGACCGCTCACTGGTGATTTACAACGGCTTCACCAGAGCGCAGAAAGAAAAGATGGCCCCACGTCTGAAATCGGCAAAGACCTGCAGGCCGGGCCAAAAACCCTGAGCGAGCTTCTGACCATCACGGGGAACACCTGCGCCGGCCGTCTGAATCTGGTGGATCGCTGGTGTCTCGACTCGCTCGAGCAACCGCATCGCGTGCTCGAAATCGGTTTTGGAGAAAAGCCAGTCACTGCACTGGAATTTCGGCAAAAACTTGCCGACCGTGCTGCGGTCGAATTCTGGGGCGCAGAGTCTGAGCTCACGCGAGTCCGCGCTGCTGGCGAAGCCGGCCTCGATGCCTTTCTTGTCGAAGGGTTCGAACTTTCGCGCGAACCCTGGGATCTGATTCGGGCCTTCAACGTGCTGCGAGCGTATCCAGCCGAGCAGGTGAGCGTCGCATGGAAGCATTGGTCGGATGCGCTTGCGCCCGGCGCCAGATTGCTCGAAGGCAGCACCGATCCCCTCGGACATATCGCGACCTTCGTCGAAATCGACCGCACCGGCGCCACCCGGCGGATGGTTTTCTTGACCGACTTCGAGCGTGGATTCGCCCCGATGATGTTTCGGGACTGGTTGCCTCGCATGTGGCGGCGCGGCATGAACGCTGATGATCCGCTCCTTCAATTTCTCGAGTCGTGGCAGGCGACTTTTTCGGACATGCACGAGCCCGGTGCCCACGCCTCAGAGACCTTTGCACGCGTCGCCCAAGCTCGAGGATTTTGCGGATATTTCGAGCCCGACTACGGAGTCGTCGAATTGGAGTGCGCAGAATTTACGCCGCCTCATCCTGAGGCGCAATAATTGCGCATCCCGGCGCCAGCCGATTTTCTAAATGGCTGTAAATAATAGGGTTACATAGTTTGCACGAGGTTTGCATAAGCTTCTTACAACGCTTTAGGAGGAAAGTTATGCAGACCCAAAAAAAAGCCAACCAGACCATTCTACATGCAACTGATCTTCGCCCTGAGGGTGGCACGGCGTTCGAACACGGCGTGGCGCTGGCGCGCGAGCTGAAGGCACGCCTGGTGTCGGTGCATGCGTCAGCGCCTGATGCCGACACGAGAGCGATGCCGGCGGCCACGACCTTGCTCGAACGCTGGGGTGATGAATCGGAGGTCGACCATGAGACCATCGAGCACGTCTGCTGTGAAGACCCGATCGATACGCTGCTCGACGTGATGCATAGTGTCGACCACGATCTCATTGTGGTGGGGTCGCACCAGCGCAAAGGAGTCGAGCGACTGGTCAGCGGTAGTGTTTCGGAGTCGGTGATCCTCAACAGCAAAAAGCCGGTGCTCGTCGTGCCTGTCGGCAAGCCCGGATTTGTCGAAGACGCCTCGGGCAAGGTCACGATCGACAAGATCGTCGTGCCCGCCAAATCGCATGAGGAGCTGCAGGCTGTGCAGGCAGCGCTGATGCGCCACGTGCCCGATGTAAAGAATCGCAAGCTCGATCTCTACGTCGTGGTCGTGGGAGACGCCGAGGGCGTCGGAGCGTCACAGATGTCCACGCCAGATGGCGCTCGGTGGACGTGGCATACGCTCCATAAGAATGGCAAACTGGCAGAATCGATCTCTGAGGCGGTCGACGAGGTGGGCGCTGATTTGCTTGCGATGGCAACGCAGGGGCAGAACAGCTTGCTGGACACCGTCGTCGGTACGAATACGCTTCAGGCGATGCGCACCACCGACGTGCCCCTGCTCGTTGTTCCTTTCGAATGAGAGCTTCCACCAGCGTCGCATGAACGAGGATCGCGCAACTGAGAAACGAGCTGCGCTCCGCGTTCAAATCGTTTGGCCGCGATATCGAGGCGTCTGGCCTCGGCCTCTCTGTCGTCTGCAAATCCAATGCGCCGCGCAGGGCGCAGAATCTTGATGGCGACCGCCCGATTCGGCTCGAATTGTCTCGCCCGATCAACGAGGCCAAACCCGCGCAGAAACCACTTCGTACCGGGTTTGGTCACTGTTCAATACTACGGTCACGGTGTTGAGCGACGATCGTAATCGGCTCGATCATCCTCTCGAACTTCATGCGATGGCGAGCGAGCATCGCACTCAGAAGTCCAGCAGAAGAGTAGTCGCGCGTTCAGCGATAGCGATTGCCGCCAAGGTCCACGAAACGCCCATTGTGCAGCCGTTTGACGCGCCCCGTGAAGCTTGAATTACGAGCCCGCACCACCGCATTGCTGGTAAGCTCGACTGAGGTCGAACCCTCGACCTTGACGTCTTCGAGTCTCAACTCGCCATTGCCGCTGACCCGCACCGCAGTCGCCTTCGAGGACAACGTCGCGTCGCGTAGTGTCAATACGCAATTCTCGGCGACATGGACGGCCTCAGCGTCGCCCCCGCTGATCGTCAAACCTGCACGCTCGAGTTCGACGGAACCACGGCACTCGATGGGGCTATGTTGCGTCGATTCGGCCTCGACGGTCGAGCCCGCCGACTGCCACAACATCGCGATGAAGAGCGCGATGAGAATGTTCCGTCGTTTCTGCACAGTGCCAATTGCCGTGGTGAAGGTTTGTGCTGCCGCACTCTAAGCATGACATATTTCCATCGGTCGCACGAGCATTCCCGGGGCCGGGCACTTGTCTGGACCCCGAAGCTGGAGATGCTCAACATGAGATTCAGAGAGCAACTCCAAACTACTTCCCTCGCAGATTCTGAGCGATGCGCAGCACGTCCGAGAGAACGCCGGCAGCGGTGACGGCTCCGCCAGCGCCGGCCCCCTGAACGATCAGCGGATAGTCCTCGTATCGCGCGGTTTTGAATGCGACGAATGATTCCGAGCCGCGAAGACGCGTAGCCGGATGTTCGCTCTCGACGGCTACCGGTCCGACCTGCACGCCCGGGGCGCGCTCCGAATCACCGGGGTCGATGATCGCAAGGTATCGCAGAGTCTGATCTGCATCCCGCATCTCGGTGATGCGCGCTTCGAACTCTGCATCCTGGGCACGAAGCGCATCAAAGAACGACTCCAGGTCGGGCGTCTCGATGATCTCGGGCGCAACCAGCGGCTCGACCGCGATATCATCGAGCTCGAGTTCGAGACCGAGCTCACGCGCCAGAATCAAGGCCTTGCGCGCAACGTCGAGTCCCGAAAGGTCGTCCTGTGGTCGAGGCTCGGTGTAGCCAAGTTCCTTTGCGGTTTCGACAGCTTCTGAGAGCTTCTTTCCGGCCATCACCTCATTGGTGAGGTAGCCAAGCGTCCCCGAGAATGCTCCTTCGACTCGTAGCACCTGATCACCTGTGCGAACGAGGTTCTTGAGCGTCTCGATGACCGGTAGCGATGCGCCGACCGTCGTCTCGTAATGATAGGCGCGGTGGTGTTCACGCGCGGTCTTCATCAGCGCCTGACGCGCAGGCCACGAGACGGCGAGAGGCTTTTTGTTGGCGGCTACGACATGGATGCCCCGCTCGAAAGCTCGGCGGTACATTTCTGCCATACCCGACGCTGCCGTGCAGTCGACCAGAACAGGTACGGGCAATCTCTGCAGGGCATCGAGCGTCGCATTTATCGCGTCTTCGTCGTTTGCGATCGAGTCCTGACGAACGAGGCTCTCGAGGTCCTCCGAAATCAACTCGATGCCTTCGGGATCGAATCGAATATGACCACTGTCGGCGAGTCCGACGATGCGCACATCGATATCCTGCGTATCGAGTAGTTTCGTTCGCTGGTCTCGGATCTGTGCGAGAAGCTCGCTACCAACCACGCCCTTGCCCAGCACCAGGGCATTGACCTCCTGATGTGCAAAATTGAAGGCCGTATGTACGGTGCGAACGGCGACTCGCGTATCATCCTGTGGAATCACACACGAGATCGAGCGCGACGATTCGCCCTGAGCGATCGCGAGGACGTTCACACCGACCTGTCCGAGCGCATGAAAGAAGCGGCCCGCGACATTGGTAGCTTCGTTCATGGTTTCGGCGACCAGCGAGAGAAGGGTGACGCGGTCACGGACTTCGATGGGTTCGACCTCGTGACGCTCGAACTCTAACGCCAGCTCTTCTCGGATCGCCTGCTGAGCCGTCTCGAGATCGGCGCGAGGAACAGCGACCGCGACAGACTGTCCATGAGCCGCCTGTGTTGCCATCCAGACGCCGACACCCTCGGCTTCGAGCGCTGAAAGAACTCGTTTCCCCATCTGGACCTGTTTGCTGAGCTCGCGCCAGCGCACGTCGACGAGCGCCAGATTCTCGAGCGAGGTCACACAGATGGGCCCCGACTCGCCCGCTGTAGCTCGTGCCGTGATGCGGGTGCCGCGATCGTCCGGATCCATCGTGTTCCGAATCCTCATCGCAATTCCGGACTCGATCAGGGGCAGCATCGTACGCGAATGGAACATCTTCGCCCCGTAATTCGCGAGCTCGAGGGCCTCGAGGTAGGTCAGATGCGGT
>CAYFTY010000233.1:0-6654 GCA_964346045.1 uncultured Bradymonadales bacterium
GGCGAGAAGCGGTCCTCCGCGAGGTCGATCCGCAGCAATTTCAACTCGGGATCCTTGATGAGCCAGCGCATCGCCGAATTCCAGAACATCTGGTACTCGCGCGGCGTGCCGCCCGTCGCAATCGACTCGAAGGCCCAGCGCCAGGTCGAGTCTGTGGTGATGGCCATGACCCGACCTTCCTCCTTCTCGGATACTGTGACGACTGGCATCGGTTTGCTCGCCGCGCTCAAACGAGGATGTGTGGCGAGTACCGTGGCCTCGGGGCGGGCTTCGAGCACGATATTGGTGCCGACTTGCTCGGGAAGATGTTCCCAGATCTCCTGGTTCGCCTGGGGATCGAAGGCAAGCTGCATGATCGGATGTCGAGCGCCAGCCTCAGAGAGTTGCGGGCGAAATTCGCGCGTATCGATGAGCTCGCGTCCGTAACTCGAAGGGAGTTTGACCGGCAGGATATCTTCGATGGGTGTTCCGGAGTATTCGCCGCTCGCAAAAGAAAGGTCGCCGCCGACCATCACGAAACCTCCGCCTTGGCGCACGAAGTCGGCGATCTCGGGCAAATATTGCCGCATCGAGTAGGGCCCGAAGTTGAAATTCTGGAAAATGATCAGATCGAAGCTACCCAGCTCTTGCGAGAAGAGTTCGTCGGTCGGGAAGGGGATCAGACTGAGCTCGTCCTGGCGCGCAAGCTGCGGATTCTGGGCGGTCCGAAGGATGAAGAAGCTGATGAGGTCGATGTTGGGATTTCGCTTGAGAAGCCTGCGCAAAAAGCGCTCATCCCAGCTTGGACGGCCCACGACCTGCAGGGCGCGGATCTTGTCGCGAATGACCTTCTGTACGAAGTGCGAGACGTTATTTTCGTGCAGGACCTCTTCATCGAAGGTCGGGGCACGCACCGTGTAGATTTCGCGACCGATCTGCTCGGGCACGAATTCGAACGTGAGCTCGTAGCGCGACTCATCGTCACGCACAGACACATCCTGGGTCTGGATGACCTTACCGTTGCGCTCGAGCGTCACCGGCATCGATGTGCCGTCGAAGCCGACGATCTGAAGCTCGACGTCGATGGCGACCTTATTATGGACGAATGCGAAATCGTCGTGTTTCACGTGCCGGATCGCAACATCTCGCAAATCGGCGGCCTCTCCCGCGGCGAGTGTATTCACCGGCACATCGAGCGCTTCGAGAAGCTCGATGGATTGTTGGTCGAGATCTTCAGAGCGGCGCGTTCGTGAGCCGATGCCGCCCGTATCGGTGCCGTCAGAGAGAATCACGATGCCGCCGAGCTCGGCTCGGGCATATTCATCGCGAATCGCAGTGAGCGCGCCGGTCAGGTCTGAGGCGGTGTGTGTCGGCTCGAGACCGGCGATCTCGTCTCTTGAGGATGCCGTGAGTTCGTCGCCAAAGGTGTAGAACCTGTATTTGTGGTTTTCATCCTCGCCGGCCTCGGGAAGGTTCATCTCTTGGAGGCCGCGGCGCGCGAGCGCGATACGACTCTCGTCTTCTTCGCTGGCCTTGAGTTCCATCGAGCGGCTGGCATCGACGAGAATTGCCACGTGGTTCTTGACCTTGGTGACGTTCTTGAGGTCGACCGCTGGCTCGAGGAGCATGAGCAGCGCGAGCGCGTATGCCGTCGCTCGCAGGCCGACCAGGGTGTAGCGTCGAAGCGGAGGCAGCGGCTTGAGGTCGTAGAGACTCAGGGCCAGAATCGCCACCCCGAAAAGCGCGAGGATGACGATCCAGGGCGTGCTCCAGTCGCCCAGCCAGAGGAGGTCACCAGCATTGTATTTTGAGAGTTCGCCGATCACTCGTCGACCCTCCACTTCCTGCGCTTGAGGATGAAGGGGACATGCACCTGGTCGGCTTTGTAATTGATGCAGAGCGCATACATCACGAGATTGATGCCCATGCGGTAGGCAAACTCGCGCTGGCGCTCACCACCAGGAGTGCATTCGTAGGTCCAATTTCCGAACATGTCGCGAGCCCACGCGCCCTGCATATCGTTCTGGCTGACCACCACGGCAAGTCGGTCATCGTCGTAGACGCCTTTGAGATGATCGTCGACGACGATGCGTCCCACAGGTTTGTCGATGAGGTAGAACGATTTGTAGAGAACCTGGTCGCGCGGCACGGTCACCATTGCGCGGTCTGGCAGAATACGAGCCAGTTCACGCTCGATGCTCTGGAAAAAGGGGCCGTCTTGAACGCCTTCGGCGGAATCGACGAAGAGAAAGCCACCCGCCAGTAGATAATTGCGCAGCGTGGTGACCGCCTCATCCGGCAACGGGTCGAATTTGCGGTCTCCGCTCCAGAGCAAAAAGGGTTGCTCGAAGAGTGCCGGATCATCGTATTTCACGGGCACGGGTGTGGGTTCGACTTTGATGCTGGTGCGCTTTTCGACCTCGAGGAGAAGGCGCCTCAGAGCACTGGGGCGTGGATTCCATTCGCCGCCGTACTCGAATTGAGCAATGGTGAAATCGTCGTTTTCTCCCATGCCCAGGGCGGCGCCCGGAGCGAGGAGAGTGGCCACCAGACTGGCGATGAAGTTTCTTCGGTGCATGGATGCCATAGGGAACTCGTGACGACGCTTCTCTAACATGCGGCGCAGCATCGTGCATTCCCTGCCTAATCGTCGAAGATCGCTGACTTCAGAGCGCTGAGATATTTCTGATTTTGTTCGTCGCGTTTCTCAGACAGCGTCGAGCTGTGGTCGGCCGTATTCGAGCTGACCAATTCGTCGGGCAATTCGTCGAGGAATCGACTGGGCTCGCGCTCATCCTGTTTGCCGTAGCGTGTCCGAACCTGCGCCATCGACATGATCAGGCGTTCCTTGGCGCGCGTCACGCCGACATACGCCAGTCGCCTCTCTTCATCGACTCCGCCCATCTCGTCGAGCGACCGCGCATGAGGCAGGTAGCCCTCTTCGAGCCCGACCATGAAGACGACCGGGAACTCCAGACCTTTCGACGAGTGAATCGTCATGCAGTGCACCGCGTCTTCGTCTTCGTCTTCGGTATTGGGCGAAGCACGGTCGAGCGTGATCCGGGTCAAATAGCCTTCGAGCGTACCCCCTTCGCGCGCCTCGAATTGAGCGATTCCAGAGAGGACTTCCTCGAGGTTCTCGACCCTTCGTGAAGCGACCTTGGGGCTTTTTTCTTGGCTGCGGATATGGTCGACCATATGGGTGTCGCGCATCAGCGCGCGCGCAGTCTCTGTGGCGTTATCAGTCTCTTCGAAGGCGTCGGTGTAGCGCGCGATCAGCGCCACAAAGTCACTCAGGTGCTGCGTTGCTGCGCGCCCGATGCCCTCGACGTCGATTCGACCGTCTGCGATGCGGCGAATCGTTTCGAAAGTCGAAAGTTCGAGCTCGGCCGCTTTGTCACTGATGCGTTCGACGGTGGTTGGACCGATACCGCGTGAAGGAACATTGATGATGCGCCTCAAACTCACCTCGTCGAGGGTGTTGAGACAGGTCTTCAGATAGGCAATGAAGTCCTTGACCTCTTTGCGGTCGAAAAACTCGTTCGAGCCCAGGAGTTTATAAGGGATGCGGTAGGTGCGAAACGCTTCTTCGAAGAGCCGACTCTGGGGATTGACGCGGTAGAGAATCGCGAAGTCTCGGTAATCGTAGCCATGCTTGAAGCGCAATCCATCGATTTCTGCGGCGACGAATTCAGACTCTTCTCGCTCATCGTCGCACTGCACGACCACCAGCTTTTCGCCATCGCCTTTGGCGCTCCAGAGCGTTTTGTCTTTGCGATGTCGATTATTCGAAATCAGCTCGTTGGCGGCATTCAGGATCGAGTTGGTCGAGCGATAATTCTGCTCGAGCTTGACGACACGTGTGCCGGGAAAGGTCTTTTCGATTTTGAGGATGTTGCCGCTGACCGCGCCGCGAAATGCATAGATGCTCTGGTCGTCATCGCCCACCACGACGATGTTGTGATGGTCGCGGACGAGTTCTTCGAGAAACATCAGCTGGGTGTGATTCGTGTCCTGATACTCGTCGACCATCACGTAGCGATAGCGCTCGCCATATTTTTTGCGGACCTTTTCATGCTCCCGAAAGAGTCGCACCGGGAGCACGATCAGGTCGTCGAAATCGACGGCGTTGAGACCGCGGAGGGCTGACTGATAGGTGCGGAAAGCACGTTGTGCGAAAGGCATGGCCGGGTGATATTTGAACTCAGCGAGTTTGGAGGGCTCGGAGAACGCCATCTTGGCGCGGCTCATCAAAAAGAGCAGCATCCTGGGCTCGACGCGTTCGGGGTCGAGCTTGAGTTCATTCATCACGTCTTTCACGACATTGAGCTGGTCACCCTGGTCGAGAATCGTGAAGTTCGAGTGGTAGCCGAGCTTTGAGATATGATGTCTCAGAATCTCGTTTCCGAGGCTATGAAAGGTCGAGAGGTGTGCTTTATCTGCGAGGGTCGTGCCGATGAGCCCGGCGACTCGCTCGCGCATCTCGGCCGCCGCTTTGTTGGTGAAGCTCACGGCGAGTATATGCTCGGGCGCGATGCCTTCGCGGATCAAATAGCCGACCCGATGGGTGATCACACGAGTCTTTCCCGACCCGGCGCCAGCCAGAATGAGCATGGGGCCGTCGATGTGTTTGACGGCCTCGCGTTGCTGCGGGTTCAGCAGGTCGAGTTGAAGATGCACGCTACTCCTCGGAGAAGTCGCGCCCAGAGTAATGACGTGCGTCGCACTTGCAACGACCGATATCGGAGGGCGCGCAAAACCTGCTCTTCACTTGAGATCCGAGGTCATTTTCTCTACAAACGCGCGTCCTACGTAATGAGGGAGAAATGATGTTCAGGCTGATGTTTTTGATGGCGGCGCTCGTATGGATGAGCGGCTGTGCAACGGACGAACCCGAGGGTAAACCGGTCGATGGCGCATGCACCGTCGATGAAGACTGCTCGGATGGCCGATATTGCGGAGCAGGAAACGAGTGTACGCAGGACTGCGATCCCTCAGACTCGACAACGACCTGCCCCCAAGGCCAGACATGCAGTACCCGCGGGCGATGTGTGTCGAGTGGTGAATGTACGGTTGACTCGGATTGTGACACGCCTCCTGAGACACAGACCTGTGACGGCGACGTGCTCGTCGGGTTCAGTGCTTCGGGGCAGTGCATCCAGAACGACGATGGGACGACCTTCTGCGACTATGCCGAGACACGGAATCCTTGCGAAAACGGGTGCTCGAACGGCGCATGCAACGCCGATCCCTGCGACACGGTTGCGTGCACGATGCCACCGGCTGCCATCTGTGACGGCGATGTTCGCGTTTCGTACGAGAGCAATGGCACCTGCGTCGATGACGGAGAATGTGTTTACGCCGAGAATCGAGAAAGCTGCGCGGCGGGATGCACGAATGGAGTCTGCAATGATGCTGCCTGTGACTCGGTGACCTGCGACGAGCCGCCGCCGAATCGCTGCGACGGCGAGACCGCAGTGACCTATGCGCCCAGTGGAACATGCGACGATTCGAGCGGAACCGCCGTCTGTGACTACGCACCCATGTTCGACTCGTGTCTCTACACGGGTGCGACTTGCGATGCGGCAGCCTGCATCGATGCAATCACCCAGGTAGGAGGGGTCGTGATCGTCGAATATATGGCAGACCCGGTCGGAAGCTTTGTCGACGCCAACGAGTGGTTCGAGATCCTGAATGTAAGCGGCTCGGAGATCGACCTGACGGATTGGGTGATTCGCAGCAGCGGCCCACAGGCTGATGAAACCTTCACGATCGTAGACAACGCAGAGACGACGGTGCCCGCGTTCCCGGATGGCGCCCGGCTGCTCTTTGCGCGAGAGGCCACTGCCGCCGGAAGTGCGACGGTCGACTACGTGTACGACGATATTTCGATGGCCAACGGGGGCGACTGGATCCAGCTCGAAAATGCGTCGGGTGAAATCGTAGATTACCTCTATTACGAGCCCGGAACACTGCTCGACGGTCGTTCGCGCAAGTTCAACCCCGCGCTCACGGCCAGTGTCGACGCGAATGATAATTACGAGAGTTGGTGCCCGACCCTCGACGATGCAGATGCGTACACCACGGGGCCCGAGAACTACGGAACACCGGGCGAGGACAACACCCAGTGCGCCGTCGATCCCTGTGCAGCGTGGACCTGTGAGGATCCCGAGGACTTCTGCCTCGGTCTCGACCGTGCCCTGCAGTACGGGGCCGACATGGCCATGTGTGAATCAACGCGTCTGAATAATCCCCGGTGTGACTTCATGGCCACTGAAGTGATGTGTCAGACCGACGAGCTCTGTTCGGTCGGGACTTGCGAGCCGATCCCTGCAAATCTTCCGTCGCCTGGTGACGTGATCTTCACCGAGTTCATGGGCGATCCGGATGCGGTGAGTGATACGAATGGTGAGTGGTTCGAACTCTATAATACGACCCAAAATCCGCTGCCGCTTTTCTCGCTCATCGTGACCGACAACGACAACGATGAGTTCATTATCCTCGACCCGACGGCCGAGATTCCGGCCAATGACTACGTGGTCTTTGCGCGAAATAATAACGCTCAGCTCAACGGCGGAGTGACCAATGCATTCGACTATCCTGGCAACCGGAGCTTTCTCGTGAACAGGCCCGACGCCAGCTATCAACTCAGTCTGACGCTGCAGGATGGTACTG
>CAYFTY010000234.1:0-6648 GCA_964346045.1 uncultured Bradymonadales bacterium
CGGCATTCGGTTCGGGACATCGTGCGGCCCAAGGGCCGCGAGCCGATTCCCCTCAAAGGTGCCTTCTATGCAGCGCGAGACCAACGGCTCTACGCGTCTCGTGGTGCCGACCATCTCGTCGAGGCCTTGAGTGCTCTCGACGATCAGGTACGGGTCATCGACATGAATCATCGCACGAGATTCGACGAGTTGATCGATGATTTTTCGAGCGGCCGGCTGCAGATCCTCGAGGATGTTTGGGAGATGCCCAAACCGGCAGACGGCAGCGTCTTTCGCGGCTCCAGGCCACTGGTCTCAGAACTTGATTCGTTGCTTTCGGCAGCTTTTGACGTGCGTCTCGGCAGCATCCGATTCGGTCATTTCGATTACCCCGGAAGCCTCATCATGGATGAGCTGGCGTGGGTCACCGACGCTTTCGAGCCCAGACGAGTCGCCGACGGTCGGCCCGCCCGTCTGGACGAACTCAAGAACGGGGGAGTGATCGTTTTTAACCTGGGAGACGAAGCCCTGCGCGACCTCTTGCGCGTTGCCGAAAGCGAGTCAGAATGGGCCGCTTATCAGCTTGCGAAACTGCTCATCGTAGGGGATGGGCTCGCCGTCGAGGACGACGATCGCCTCGTTCGAGCGGCGCTCATGCGACGCGAGGCAAGAAGGGAGAAAGCATGAGTGCCAACGAGCTGATTGCAAGGTTCAAATCCGAGGGGAAGCTCGAGCGTCGCGGAGAATTTCAGGTCGATCGCGAGAAGGCGCGAGAGAAAATGCAGAAATTCCAGCTTCCCGATCCGCATGCTTACGTGCTGGAGCTCGTGAAGTTTGCGTCGATCCTCGGCGCCCAGAACATCGACTTCACCATCGATGCCGATGAAATGCGCATGGTCTGTGATTGTGAGCCCCTCGAGGTTGGTGATCTCGAACATCTCTACGGAGCTGCATTCTCGAAGCTGAAATCACCGCGGCAGCGGGCGCTTCGTCACCTGGCCATCGGGCTGACGGCAGCCGATGCTCTTCGTCCTGCGACCGTCGACATCCGTTCGACTGGCGAGCATGGGGGCGGGCGATATCAGGCGACGTCGAAGGGTGAGGTGATTGACGAGATCGCTCCGGGGCCGAAAGAGACCGAGATCTACATCAAGGAAAAATTTCGGGCCGGGCATCTCGTGGAGTTTTTCAGCAGCCTCGCGGGCACGCTCGCCGAGCATCACCATCTCGTCTCACGCTGCAAATACTCGTCGGTGAACATCCGACTGAACAACGAGGTGATCAGCTTTGGAATCTCTTCGGCCGCGCAGTACCAGAGACCGATCGACACCCCGACCGAAGACGGGCTGATCTGGTTACTCGAGTCCTCGGCACCCGAGTCGACGGTCGAGATTCTGCAGGACGGTGTTCTGATCACACGTCATCTTCGAGCAGCCCACGGGGGTGCCTTCAATGCGGTCGTGGAGTCCACGCGTTTGACCACGGATCTCACCCAGTCGGCCTTTGTCGAAGACAAGGCCTTTAACTTCGTGGTGAACGTGCTGATCGCCCGTGTCCACGACCAACTGCTCACCGATAAATTCATGTCGATGCCGGTGGCCGAATGGGGGCGCGAGCACGCGACGATCGAGCGCCTCGCCGAGCAGATCGTCAAGGACGTAGGTCGCTCGTATGCGCTGGAAGTCAGCGCGCCCGAGAGCCGCATCGAAATGGCGGAGAGAATCGAGCAATACCCCCTTCTGCCGGTGGCATCGATGCATGAGGATCAGCCTGCAGAGCGCGGGCCGCACGCATTGGCTCGCGCTACACCCGGGAATTACGCGCAGATCGCCGAGCATCGGTATGTACCGATCAAGGCGCTGAGAAAACATCCGAAGATCTACTATGCCAACCGACACTTCCCCGGTATCGAACTGCCAGAAGTGCCTCTCGTATTGCTGGCACACGCTCAACCCACGAGTTCGAAATTCGACAGAGTCGGGCCCTTTCGGATCGCCGAGCTCGCTCGATATCTGCAGTTGCCCTCTGAAGATGTCACGCACGAGCTCGAGATACGTTCGGAGTGGCTCGTGAATCGTCGCAAGTGGCAGCACCAGAGCTGGCCAGAAACACTCAAAAAAGACGTTTTCCCGGTGCAGTTGAAATTCGTCGAGGGTGAGCTTTCGTGTCATATGGGGGTGCGTCTCGGCGCCGCGATTCCAACGACGATCGCATGGGTCAAAGAGGGACGGCTTCTCTCTCAGTCGAGCCTCGGATCCAAGAATATGCCCTGGCTTTCGTTTCTCATCGTCGGCGAGATCGAGCCCAGCCCTCGTTTTGATGGCCCGGCCCGGAATCAGACGAATCACGCCGTGGCCATGCGCGCGATCGCACGGGTACCTGAGTTGATGGAACGCTTTGCGAGTGAAGCGATCGAGCGAAACGCCACCAATGTTGGACCTCATTTCCGTCGCTACCTCGAGGTACTCGCCGACCGAGAGCTTCATGGCGCGTTGATGTCGGCGATGTCGGTCAAGGGGGATCCAGACCGCGTCTTTGAAGATCTGGCGGGCCGCAGCAAGCACTGGACTTTCGGACCGAGTTCGGAAGCCGAAGAGTTCTCGAAGACGGTCGAAGGTCTGGGGGCGGTGGGGCTCGTACCGATTTTCGAAGAACTTTCGGGGACGTTGATATCGCTGCGCGATCTCGCCGATGCATTTCTCGAGCAAGGCGCCGTATACGTCGTGCACGAGCGACACCGGGGTGAAGGCATCGCGGACGCCTACCAGATCGCGCGCGAAGAAGTCGGCATGTCCATCTGGTCGGATAACGAATTGGATCGCTTCCTCTATCGGCTGGTCGGTGAAAACGCCCAGTCGTCTCGGAAGCGAATCCGCTTTCAGGCCGCCAAGATTCATTTCATGCGCCGACCGAAGCTCGAATTCCGTTTGCCCGAGCGAGGTCATCTCACGACGCTCGAGGTCGATGATCCGGCCGCTGATGTGCTCATCGGCTTGCGCGCCTCACCGCATACCGATGGCGGTAAAATCTTTGCCGAATATCGATATGAACACCGATCTGTCGAAGAGGAGACCGAGGTGACGGCGATCGGTCTCTTCGATGTAATCATCAACGCGAAGAAGGTCTATCCAGATCCCTCGTTTCACGCCATGGAGGCAGGGGCTCCGAGGTTTGAACTCTGGTCACGCGTGCGGAATGGCTGTGAAAGCGTGCTCCATTCGTGGATCGAGGATTACGGGTCATCGTATGAACGGCCCGCCGAACTCGGCGCCAGAGAAGAGATCTTCTGGGCATATTTCCACGCTCTCTATCAGGTAGCGCCCCATCAATGGGCCGATGTCATCGTCGCTCGTCGCGAAGACGGCACCGAGATCTCGGCAGGAGTACTTTCGGCCGAGGTGAAATATGGCAAGCTCGCCTACGTCTACGAGGGCTATGAACGCGTCGATGATCTCATCTCGAGTCCGGGAAATATCGCAGTGCTCACGATTCGGCCCTTCGTCGACCTCTCGGTGCTCGTCGAATCGAGTACTGACCTCATCGATATTTCGAAAACCCGTCAGAATCTCGCAATCCTCGAAGGCGCAGAAGCTCGCTTCATGCAAAAGCAGCCGACGCGCCTCGAGGTTCCCGGAAATCATGCTGCCGCAGTCTCGATCGACCGCGAGAACATGCGCGGGCAGATCGTGCTCAAGTGGAAAGAATCCACTGCGACGAACGAACTTTCCATCGATCTCTATTTTCGCGGTCGATTTGTCGAGACTCGGCGGATTCTGGTGCCTCTGGGGGCGTTCAGTGCTCGAATCAATGGGGATGATTTTGTGATGAATCCGACCTTCAACAAGGTCGAGTCGGGGCATCGCGAGGTCTGGCCCGTAGCGAGGGAGGCTGCGGCTCAGGCGATCATCGAACTCTGCGAGCAATGGGACCGCAACCCTGCGGTGACTCGAACACGCATTCGAGCCTTGCTCCTCTCGTTCCTGAGTCAGGCCTCGACCGATAAGAACTCGGCCACATCCACGTGGCAAGATGTCTGCGACCGGCTCGAGTCGGTGAAGATCTTCCGAAGGGCTACGCACGCCTGGTGTGACTATCGAGCGTTGATGGAAATTCAGGACGAGTTCGATGAGGTTCGATGGCTCCACGATCACGATTTGAACACTAGTTCGTGGAGGGGTGTACCAGCGCGGAGTATCGCGGTCATCGAAGAAGGCGTCTCGGACATGATTTCACGTTTGCCCACGTTGCGCTGGAAACATGCGAAAGACGTTGCAGCGCAGCTACATCAACAAGAGCAGCTACATCAAAAAGACAAGAGCGCTACCGATGAGCCCGAGCGCGAGCCGCTCGAAGGCCTCGAGCCAGATCAGGGGATTCTCGAGCCGCAACATATGCTGAGCGTGCAACTCGGCGAGATCCTGCGGCTCGTTCGGGAGGACCGTAGCGTGCTGCTTTCGGATGCAATTCTCAGCGACATTGAGGTCGGCGCGCTCTCGAGCGAAGAAATCGTCGAAGTGACAGCTACGAAGGTGGTGCTAAACGAAGATCACCCGGCGGTGCGTGCGGCTCTCGACGACACGGATGATGCCGTGACGCTCTCGTTTTTGGGCTCGGCTGTTTACACGGCAATCAACGTCTTCTACGGCGAGATCACCGACGAACATGAAGTCGAGTTTCAGACGCGTTACGCGAGCTGGATGCGCGGGGTTGTCGACGCCTGAATCAGGGCACGACTCGATAGACATCATGTCCGAGCTTTACGAGGATTTCCTCGCCGAGTGATGCGATTTTCTTGAGCTCGGGGTGCTTGCGAACCAGGGCGAAATACTCTTTGGAAAATGCCTTTACAGTCTTGGCCTTGGATGTCCGAGTCAGGCCGTCCTCGATCCAGACGCCCTTGTCGAGCGCGAACGTGCGCTCGGCGATCCAGCGGCGTGAAGTCTGCGCCTGGTCGGCGACCGACTCGGCCTCGCGGTAGTCGCGTGTCGCTTCACTCGCCGCAACTGCACCTTCGCCGGACGAAGCGCCAAAGGCGTCAAACGACGGCGCCGATCGGGGGGATCGTTTGAGTGGCTGAGGCCGCGGCCGCGGCTCGCGGTCTTCATAGGACGGTCTCGTGCGTGATGGCGATTCCTCTCGCTCGGCAACGGGGCGTTCGAATTCGGAGTCGTCGACCGCCAGGTAGCTCGTGTAGGGCGTGACCAGTCCAAACTTCTTCGCCAGACGAATCACCTCGGATCGAAGCTCGGGTCGCTCGCCATTGAGTCGAATCTGATCGAGTAGATACCCGACCTTGCGCGTCGACCAGAGCTTGGGCAGAAATTCCAGAGGAGCAGCTGCTTCAGCCGAGACCTCGATGTGTTCTTCAGAGCTCGAGCTACCCCCGAATTCGTAGGTCCTGCTCTTGCGACCAACGCGACCACTGACCTTTACGGGGCGCTCGAGACCACTTCGCATGCGGCCGAAGAGGACCAGTTGGTCGCCCTGAAAAAGGTCGGGGATCGGATTGGGATAGACGTCGTAGACACGCGCGCCACCGAAATCGATGGAGATGTCCGAGAGAACGGGCGACGAGATGCGGTCGTAGAGAGCTGACACGGCCGATTTCAGGTCTTCATTGGGGCGCACGTAATCGCTGCGGCCGCGAGCCTCAGACGCCAGCGCGTCGAGCAGGACCGTATTCACCTCGTAGCCGACCCCGAACGAGAAGACGCGGGTGTTTTTCGTCTTGAGTGAACGAGTTCTCGCGAGGATCTCGGGCGGCGTGGTCGGGCCCACCGTGGGCATTCCATCCGTGACGAAGATCACCTGGTGCGGCTGGTAGTCCGCTCTCTTTTGCTCGAGAGCTCGAACCAGGGCTCCGTGGATCGCTGTCCCGCCCGCAGGCTCGAGCTCGGATGCAAATGATCGTCCCAGACTTCGATTTTTTGCGCTGGCTTTGACGGGGCTTTCAAAGAGGCTTTCGACGTCGGTGGAGAAACGGATCACATTGAAGTGATCCTGCGGCTGCAGCCTCGAAATACAATACTCGAGCGTGCGACGCGCCTGCTCGATTTTCTGTCCTGCCATCGAGCCCGACGTGTCCATCACGAACGTAAAAGTCTGTCCGGTCTCGCGATGCGATTCGTCGCTGACGCTCGGAGCCAGGGCCAGCATGAAGTAGGGATGTGCACCACCATCACCGTCGGGGTCGTGCACCATCATGTTCACGCCGACGCTCTCGCTGGTGTAGCCGAGGTAAAGTTCGAAGTCTCGATCGAGATGAGCATGCATCTCTTCGGAGCCAACGAGCGCACGCCCTTTGTGTTTGCGATGTACACCGATGGTATGACTCGGCGAGTACACGTTGGCGATCGGAACGGTCGAATTTACGTCGACCGTGACCGTGAAGTCTTTCTGTGTCTGTGCCGTCACGTATTTCGCACCGGCGCGAATGGGGTACGAGTAGCGGAAGAGCCCACCTTGCTTTTGAAGCACCTGCGCGAACTTCAGCTCGAGTTTCTGGGTGCCGCGTGGAGGGATCGGAAAGATGCTGGCGCGAAAGAGCTTGCCGTCGATGTACTCGATCAGACCGGGGTCGCGTGTCTGACGGACGATATTCTCATAGATCCGACGAGCCTCTTTCTTTTCGAGCACGGCGCCGGGCGTCTTGTTGCCGTTGATCCACAA
>CAYFTY010000235.1:0-6637 GCA_964346045.1 uncultured Bradymonadales bacterium
ATGAATCGCGGTACGACGAGGTATTCAACCGGCTGCGCAGCACACATCTTCAGGGCGTCGACCTGCTCGGTGACCACCATACTGCCGATCTGAGCCGCCATGCCCGAGCCCACGCGCGTGGCGAGCATCATCGCGGTGATCGTGGGCGCAAAGATCCTGAGCAAGAGCTGCAAGAAAAGCGCACCCAGAAGCTGAAGATCTCCGGTGATTTTCTGCGCCTGGTATCCGGCCTGGTAGATCAGGATCATGCCCAGAAAGCCGAGCGTGAACGCAATGAAGATCAATGATTTATTGCCGATCTCATGCATCTGCTCGAGGACGGTCGACCATTTCTTTTTGCCGCGGAACAGGTAGTGGAGCGTGAGCAGGCCCGTGCGCCAGATGCCCTTGAGGATGCGACCGACCTCGAGCGTGGGCTCGCCGAGGGCGCGCAGCCCCGCCTCCCAGAGCGGGGTTTTCTCGGCAGCCTGTGCGTCTTCGACCTGCGCGGCCATGCAGTCCTCAGCTGTCGAGATAGGTAATGAAGTAGTCGAGTACGAAGATGGCGATGGCGCTACCGACGACCGACGCGTTGACCGAGCGTCCCACGCCGACGGCTCCGCCGCGGGTCGCGAGACCGAAGTGGCAGCTGATGACCGCGATCGCAAAACCGAATGCGATGGCCTTGTAGAGGCCGTGGAAGAGGTCGGGCAGTCCGAGATAGGTGACGATGCTCCAGAAGAAGAGCTGGACGTCGACCCCCAGCAGGTATTGCGACGTGACGGCGCCGCCGAGGAGCGCCACGAAATTACCGACGACGGTGAGCAAAAACATCATCACTACCATCGCAAAAACGCGTGGCATCACGAGATAGCTGATGGGGTCAATGGCCAGCGCGCGAAGCGCGTCGATCTGGTCGGTGACCCTCATCGTTCCGAGCTCGGCGGCGTTGTTGGCTCCGACGCGTCCTGAAAACATCAGGCCGATGAGGATTGGGCCGACTTCGCGAAAGACGCTGTATCCGGCTCCCCAGCCGAGGAGCCCGTAGGCACCGTATTGCTCGATATACATGCCGCTCTGGATCACCATGATGGCGCCGGTGAGGATGGCGGTGACCACGACGATCGGAAAACTCTTCACGCCGACGCGGTACATATTTCGCCACGTCTCCCAGCCATCGAGCCGGGGTGGAACCAGACATTTGAGGATCTTTCCGATGAGGATCACGATGCCGCCCACCTCGAAGGACCAGTCCATGAACCGCGTGCCGACACGGTCGAGCGCTTCTGAGAGGAACCCCTTCTTTTCGGCAGTGCTGGCCAATGCTACCCCAACTCGTCGTCGCTAAAGCCATCCCAGAATTTGCGTACGAGCTTCATCGGTGTCTCTTCGATCTCGGAGCGGTCACCGTAGAAGACCCGTTCGCCGCGGTCGAGCATCGCGAAATGATCACAGATCTCTTTGATGCCCCCGATGTCGTGGCTGATGGTCACCGACGTGACGCCGCGTTCTTCGCGCAGGTTCTCGAGGAGAGCAAAGATCTTGGAACTCGTCACGGGGTCGAGGCCCGCGGTTGGATCGTCGTAGAAAATGATCGGTGGCTCGGGGATCACCGCGCGGGCAAACGAGACGCGCTTTTTCATGCCGCCCGAAAGTTCGTTCGGGTATTGATGCCCGATGCCGGGGAGATCGACCTCTTCGAGTATCTTCTCGACTTTTTCGGCAATCACTTCTTCGTCGAGCTTTCCCTCCTGTCTCAGCGGAAACGCAATATTATCCGCGACATTCATGAAGTCGAAGAGGGCGTAATTCTGAAAGAGCATTCCGATGTCGAAACGCAATCTCGCGAGCTCGATCTCATCGAGCTCGAAGACTTCGTGTTCTCCGATGAAGACACTTCCGGATTCCGGCTGCACCAGACCACAGATGCATTTGAGCAAGAGCGACTTTCCCGAACCTCCTGGACCAATCAGGCCGAGGTTGGTGCCTTCGGCGATCTCGAGCGAGACATCCTTCAGAACAGGGCGTCCCTGATGCAATTTGGTGACGTTTTCGACCCGAATCATAATTCATCCAGAGAGATGCCGAGCCGTCCCGCCGCTCGCTGGCGGTAACGACTCTCGGGGTAATTCTGCACGAAACGTTTCAAACACTGAAGGTGAGCCGCGTCGGCCTTTTGCAGCCGTCTCGCTTCGCAGGCATGCCATGCTGCATCGTCTGCCAGGGTGCTGAATTCGAAATCCCGCGTGTACCGATCGAAATATCTCACGGCCTCGTCGTAATCCTCGACAAAGAGCAGGTTGATCATCCCCAGGTCGTAGATGGCGTTGTCGAGCCATGGCGAGTTGTAATTTCCGACAAACCACGAGGTTTCGACGTCATTGGCCATGATGGTCAGATTGTGGATCGCGGGCTTCCAGCGTTGGTGACGTCGATAGATCAGCGTCGCTTCCCAGAGCGCATCGTCGGCCAGTCCGCTCTCGGGATGGTTCACGAAAATCTCGTGATATACGACAATCGCCGCGTCGGGGTCGTCGAGGTACCGGTCTTCATTCTGGGCGAGAAAATAGAGGACGTTATCGGCGAGATAGCTCTCTGAGATCTCTTTGTGAAGAGTCCGCATCACCTTCGAGACCGTCTCGTGCAGGCCTCGAGAACGGTAATATTCGACGAGGGTCTCGAGAGCGAGTTCGGCCCCCATTTCATTGGGATAGCGTGCGATAGCCGCGAATCTCATTTCCTGGGAGATCTCGTGATTGCCCTGCCGAGCATGGATTTCCGAGGCATCGTAGAGGGCCCGAGCGCCATGCGCGTCGACGACGGGCTCGCGCCAGAGCTTCTCGAGGAGTTCGAGGGCGCGACCATCGTTGCCGCGGTCTCGCTCGAGGATGGCGAGCTCGTAGGTCACCCAGCGCCGGTCCTGGGGGCGCGGGGCGCTCTCACGTAGTTTCACGTACCGGGATGCGGCTTCTTCGAAATGACCATCATCGTGAATCGCCTGCGTCTCGAGCACGGCGTCTGTCCAATGCTCACTCGGTCGCTGCATGCTGCATGCCGAAACGTGAAGTCCCAGGATCAACAGCAATATGCGTGAAATTTGCTGATTTCTTTGGGATGTGGATAATCGCATCATCTGAATCGACGTACAGTCAGCCCTTATTTCCTTGTCCGCACATGGCGATCCAAGACGCGAGTCGATGGCTCAGAGCAAAGAAAGTGAGCGTCCTCATGATCTTCTTGATCATGTTGGTCGTCGCGACGTCGAGCTACGCGCAGGATACGCCAAAGCAGCCTACATCAGAAGCCGATTCCACGCAGGATGAGACCGAGACCGCTGCGGATGAAAAGACTGCAGAGACGGACGAGTCCGCAAAGCCTGGAGAGGTCCGAGAGAACGAAGAACCATCGGCAGAGCAGAGCGCCGAGGCGATCGCAAACGAATTTGGACTCGAGCCAGGATTGCTGACGACCGTCGAATCGCTGACCTCGCTGCTCGAGAAGAATCGGGCGAGCGCCCAGTCTATCGCGGCCGACCGGGACGCGATGGAGCGGCAAAAACTCAGGCTCGACGTGCGGCTCGAGACCCTGATGGAGCAGCCATTGGAGGGATTGCCCGCGGTCGCCAAAACGCGCCTCGTTCGATCGATCGCAAGGACAGCACGAGAGCAGTCGACGCTGAAATCGCGACTGGCGTCAATCTCGGCTCACAATGAACGCCTCGATAATCTCGATGAGCGCCTCGAGGCTTTGAGCGCAAAACTCGAGAGTGAAACGGCCAAAGAAGCCAGCGTCGATCAGGTCGAAAAGAAGCGCCAGCAAGAGGCTGAGGAAGCAGAAGCCGAGGCGCTCGAAGCGCTGAAAAAAGCGAAGTTGCGAGAGGAGCAGGAGCGCGATCAGACCATGCGCCGACTCCTCGCGCGCGAGCGAGAAATCGCCGAGAAGATGCTCGAGTTGACGCGCTCGCAAAACACTGAAATCGCGCTCGTGAACGAACACACGAACGATGTCGATAAAGAGCTTGCAGACGCGAAGGCGACCCTTCTCGCTGATATCGATGCGTTGCCCAGGGCATTCGTCGACGATGCCGAGCGTCGACAGCAAGTCGACCCACTCGTTCGACGCGCGCGCGACATTCGGTCGCTCGCTCGACAGGAGTTGATCGACGCCTATGTGAGCCGCGACAACCTGAGGCCTTCTGTCGACGAGGCCGAGGAGGCGCTCGAGGAGGCACGCGACAAACTCGCCGAAGAACGCGAGAGAGAAAGCCAAACGTCGACCAGCGAGCTCTTCGCACAGCGGTTGAAGATTGCAGAAGCCGAGCTCGAGCTGGCTGACCGCCGTTATTCGGCCCGTCGGGATCTGCTGACGGCAATGAACTCCCGGGTCGAGCTGCTCGCGCCCCACGAGCGATCCTCGGAGCAAACGCTCGAAGAATTGCTTGGAATGGCCTCGAGCGAGGGACGAAGTAGCGGATACCGGTTTCTCGACGAAAACGTCCAGCGTGCGACAAACGGCCTCGAGCTCGCGTACTGGCGAGGCCGCGAACTCATCTCGAAGCGTCTTTCGCAACTCTTCGACTTCAAAAACCTGCTGCTGGGCTTCACCGTGTGGAGCTGGCTCGGCGGGCTTCTTTTGCGATTCATTCCGCTCGGACTGCTCTTCTTCTTTTTGCCCTGGATTCCAACCGGCCTCAGCAAGCTCTTGACCCGAGCGATGGGGACGAGGTTTTTCAGGCGTCGCCCCGCAATCACGATCAAAGTCGCCGAGGTGTTCAATGAGGTAGCCAAGCCGGCTGCGATGTACTTCGCGGTCGTCTACATCGCCAGATACGTCATCGAAGCTTTCCCCGAGCTGACCTTTGGTCTCGAGGTGATCGACGCGTTCTTCTGGTACTGGATCCTGATCGTGATCACGCGGGTCATTTTTCTGCCACGCACCGAGCGCGAAGCGATGGGTAGCACCACGGCCGAGGACCTCGGCCTGCATGGTCAGGACCTCACCGCAGAACTCATCGGTTTCCATGCGGATCGCGGCAAAAAGGTCGTGCGAAGCGTACGGTTCGTCGTGATTTTCTGGCTCCTCGCCGGCCTGATTCCTGGCTTTGTGAAGTCGGTGATGGGCGTATCGATGATCTGGTACTGGATCGACCTGCTGGCCTCGTGGGGCCTGGCGGTGATCATCTACTGGGTGATTTCGACGTGGCGCGCTGAAATCGCTGGACTCTTCGACAAGCTCGCCAAGGATCGGCTTCCGTGGGCGACGAATTTCGTCAACGAGAATAAAGACCGTTTCTACGGCGTCCTCGTGACGGCGGTTGCATTCGTCTACGTCGTCGTCGTCGAAGCCGTGCGGTTCGGCCGCAAATACATCCTCAATACCGAGTGGTTCAAACGGGCGAGCAATTTCGCATTCCGCAAGCGCATCGAATTGCAGCAGCGGGAGCGCGAAGAAAAAGAAGTCGAGGACTGGGAGCATAAAGAGCTACCGACGAGCTACCTCGACGTATTTTGCGATGATCCCATCGGAAGCGACGAGTATTTCGTCTCGCGAGAGGGAGACTATGTCGGTGAACTTCTCGAGCGACTCGAAGAGTGGCAGGTGACTCCGAAGCAGGGTTCTGTCGCGCTGATTTCTGAAACCGGCATGGGGCGTACCTCCATTCTCAATCGAATGCAGGTGGGCCTGGACGAAATCCTAAAGGCGATCGAAATCGAATCGGGTCACGCAGACGAAAACGAGGGCGAGGAAGACGCCGCAGAAGAGACCGCTGACGAGCCGTCCGAAGCTCCTTTCACCATTGTCCGTAGAGAGGTGACGTCCAAGCAGACGCGCAAAAAGGACGTATTCGCCTGGGTTGCCGAACTCTTCGAGATGGACAGGGTGCCGGGCTCGGTCGACGACATGGTCTCGAGACTCGCTGATGCTCCGCGCAAGGTGCTGCTTCTCGACGATTGTCATCATTTCTTTATGCGGCAGATCGGAGGCTTCGATGCGCTCGATACGCTGCTGGACATCGTCGCGCTCACAGACCATCGGCACTTCTGGGTGCTCACCTTCAACCAGTATTCATGGGAATACGTGAACCGCGTGAAATCCCGGTTCCATCAGGTTGGCAGCATCGTGCGCGTTGCGCCGTGGAGTGAGTCTGAGATCCAGCTCATGATCGAAACGCGCAATGCGCGCACCGAGTTCTCGTTGAACTACACCGAGCTTATGGTGGCCGAAGAAGAGGAGATGCGCGACGACGCTTATTACGAGGTCGTCAAGTCGGCCAAAGGCTACTTTCGGTATCTTCACGAGTTCTGCGGCGGCAATCCGCGCCTTGCGATGCTCTACTGGTTACGCAGTCTGCGGCCGACCGAAGTCGAAGAAGAGCTGGCCGTGACTCTCTTTCGAAGACCCAAGACTCGGGAGTTCGAGCAGATGACCGACGATCATTGGTTCGTGCTCACCGCGCTCGCTCAACACGACGAGCTCGATGCCCGAGAGGTCGCCTCGATCATCAACAGTGACGAGGGTTTCTGCGCACTCGCGATCAACTTCTTCCTCGAACGAGGCTTCATCGAACGAAGCCCCGACTCGAATCGCGCGCGACTTGCGCCGCTCTACTTCCGTCAAATCATGAAACGATTGACGAACTCCAACTACCTTTACTCAT
>CAYFTY010000236.1:0-6632 GCA_964346045.1 uncultured Bradymonadales bacterium
CCTCGGGACCGTGGGTGGCCCGATCAAGCTGCATCCCACGATCCAGCTCGCACATAAAATCCTGCGTATCGAAGGGGCGGGAGAGCTCGCCGAAGTGATGGCAGCCGTCGGTCTGGCGCAGAATATGGCAGCGCTCAAAGCACTCGCGACCGAAGGCATTCAGCGCGGACATATGTCTCTCCACGCGCGCAGCGTCGCTGCCACCGCCGGAGCCACCGATGAAGAACTCGAAATCGTGGTTAGGCTCTTGATCGAGTCTGAAGATATCAAGCTCGCCAAAGCCCGCGAGATCCTGATGCGCCTGCGAAGCCCATGACCTCTACACTCTACGAATACAAAAAGTGCAGCACCTGCCGGGATGCGCGTAAATGGCTCGACGAGCACGATATCGAGTATGAGCGTGTCAGCCTCATCGACGATACGCCGTCGCGCGATGAGGTCGAACGTCTCTGGAAGAAGAGCGGCTACGTGCTCAAACGCTTCTTCAATGTGCGCGGAGGGGCCTATCGTAAGGCCGAGCTGCGAGAAAAATACGACGGCTACAGCGACGAAAAACGCCTCACGATGCTATCCGAAGACGGACTGCTCATGAAGCGGCCGATTCTCGAAACCGAAGACCACGTCCTTGTGGGCTTCAAAGAATCCGAATACGAAGAAGCGTTGGGCTAGACCTCAAAAAGTTCGGCTCGAAGACGCTGCTGGTAGCTCACCAGATTGTCGAATTCGTGCAGCAATCTCTTGAGGCTCGAGTCGCCCGGAAACGCATCGATCGACCAGAGCATCGCCAGGGCCGACGCATCGATCGACGAACATTGCCCGAGCATGTACTCCTGAGCGCCCAGCGCTGTCGACAGCGCACTCAAATCCTCACGGGCGACCCGCATTTTCATCTCTTCTGTGCGTCGTCCATACCCCTGACCAGCCAGTGACTTCCTGACACCCCGGCGCAAGATCGCCGGTGCGAACGGTTTTGCCAGCGCCGGCAAGGTCCGGAAATACTCGGCCCGGGTGAGTTTCCAATTCTCATCGACCATCCATCGATCGTAGACGATGGCCCAGTATAAGCTCTCCTCGAGCATTCGGCGTATCGCATGCCCCGTAGCGCGTTGGCCGGCATCGAGAACGGCGTCGGGATCGACCTCACGCGTCTTCTTCAGATGGTCGATGACCTGCTGGCTGTCCGGGATCAGCTCGCCGTCATCGATGATGTAAGGCAATTTTCCGGTCTTGCTTTTGGGAAGACCGTCGAGGTCAGTCGTCTCGTATGCAAGACCTGCAATGCGGCACCATGCCTCGAGTTTCACACAAAACGGACTCGCGCTCGGAAGCCCGAACCCCGGCAAAAATCGAACGATTTCGAATGACATCAGTGGCCTCGGCCTACTCATAGTTGTTTTTATCCCATCAGACGCTAGAATTTGGGCGCCCCGTCCCCACATGTAGGTCTTGCACGATGAAAAGAATCGCCCTCTTTGCGCTCGTCGCGCTGCTCACCGCCTGCGGCTCGGACGACTCCAAATCTACGCCCACCGAGAATAACGCAGAAAAGAATGCCAACAACGTCGATTCGAATCACGAGAACAACGCCGGCAATGACGCCAATAACGTGGATCCGAATAACGCCAATAACACGGGCAATAACGCCAACAACGCCAATAACTCGGGGGCGGTAACCTGGCATAAAGACGTGCGACCGCTCGTCGAGTCGAATTGCTCGAGCTGCCATTACGACGGCGGCATCGGTCCCTTTGCACTCGATAGTTACGATGCGGCGAGGCCTTTTGCCCCCAACGTGGCCATGGCCGTCGAAGAAGGCAGTATGCCCCCCTGGCCGCCCGCCGAAAATTGCGGTGATTTCCGCGACCCCGCGCATCTCAGCGATGCCGAAGTCGAAGTCTTCCGCGAGTGGGCCAATGCGGGGATGCCCGAAGGTGACGAGTCAGACTACGTCGCCCCTGAGACCAGCGCGACGCCTCAGCTCGGCGAGCCCGATTTCGTCGTCGATATCGGCACCGATTACAAACCTGCGCCGCCTGACGGAGGCATCGACGATTATCACTGCTTCGTGATCGATCCCGATTTCGACAGCGAGAAATTCCTGACGGCCTACGAGACCAAACCGGGGAATATCTCGGTAGTGCACCACATGCTCTTCTGGGCCGTCGATCCCAGCCAGCAAGGCCGCATTGACGAGCTCACGGCTCAGGATCCTTCGACCCCCGGCTACACGTGCTTTGGCGGCAATCGCGTCGACTCGGTGCAGGGACTTCTGGGCGGTTGGGTGCCCGGCGCGCCTGCCATTCAGTACGGTGAAGACGTCGGGATCCGCATCCCACAGGACTCACTGATCGTCGTTCAGATTCACTATAATACGATCAACGGCGACGATCCCGACCGCACCCATGTCGACCTGCATTTCACCGACGGTGAGCCGGCCGAAAAGATCCAGATGTTCCCGATGCCCGATACCAGTCTCTTCTTGCCGGCGGGTGACGCCAACGCCAGGGCGGGCAACTCGTTTACTCTGCCAATTCCTGTCAAGGTTTACGGTGTCTTCCCGCATATGCACACGCTGGGGACACGCATCAAAGTGAGCTACAGCAATCGCGGCGAGGATACCTGTCTGGTCGATATCCCCGATTGGGATTTCAACTGGCAGAATATCTATCTCTACAAGGATCCTGTGACTGTTCCTGCCAATTCGACGGTGCAGCTCGATTGCTGGTACGACAACTCACCGGCCAATCAGCCCGGTGGCATGATGCCAAGAGACGTGACCTGGGGTGAGGGAACCTACGACGAGATGTGTCTGAACTACTTTGTCGTCGAGGAACTTCCTCTCTAATTCGCCAGGGACGTATGCTGGCCAGTCTGCAGCGGCAAATCATCTTTGCGCGTCAATATACGCAACCTCTCCCCCATGTCGCAGACAAGGTGGAGGGGCTCGAACGTATCTGGCTGACGATCGACGAAGGACGCGTCGAATCGTGGTTCTTGCCGGCCCTTGCCCGGCCTCGGGGGACGGTGATCTTCACGCATGGCAACGCCGAACTCATCGACTACTGGCCTTTTGAATTGCGTCATTATCGCGAGCTGGGCTTCCACGTCTTTTTGCCCGAGTATCGGGGCTATGGCCGCAGCGATGGGTCTCCATCCGAAGAAAGCCTGCGCAAAGACTTTGCTCGTTTCTACGATCTGCTCGTCGAGCGCGACGATGTCGACAGCAACCAGATCATCTACCACGGCCGCTCGCTGGGTGGCGGCGTTCTCTGCCAGCTCGCCGCGATTCGAAAGCCGGCAAAGATGATCCTGGAATCCACCTTTACCAGTATCGCCGACATCGCCTCATCGATGATGCTTCCGCGCTTTCTCGTCAGCGATCCCTTCGACAGCCTGGCGGTGATTCGCACGCTGCGCGACGTACCGATGCTGATCATGCACGGCGTGCACGACGCCACCGTTCCTTTCTCGCACGCGCAGCGACTCGCTGACGCCGCCCCCAACGCAAAGCTGGTCTCGTATCAGGCCACCCATAACGACATGCCCCGCGACTGGCCGACCATCGAGAGTTTTCTCGAATAGCACCCAACCTACAGACAAGCACCCGGTCTGGCGAAGCCAGCTTGCTCTTCCCCGGGGAAGATGTCGCCGCAGGCGACAGAAGGGGGCCCCGCAAACCACCCAACCTCAGACAACTACCCGGTCTGGCGAAGCCAGCTTGCTCTTCCCCGGGGAAGATGTCGCCACAGGCGACAGAAGGGGCGAGCCGCACCCCGCCCTGCCGGCTACGCCGCATTCAGCGACTCTTTCATCTGTTGGGCCGCGACCCGAGCGTAGTATCCGTCGCCAGCGACGAGCTCATCGTGGGTGCCGACCTCGGTAAGGCGACCGTCTTCGATCACGATGATCTTATCGCAGTCGCGAACGGCGCGGATGCGATGGCTGATGATGATTCCAGTGCGGCCATCGAAGACCTGACGCAGATTGTTGAGGATCGCTTCTTCAGTCTTGGAATCGACCGCGCTCAGGCAATCATCGAGGATCAAAATATTGGGATTGGTTCCGATCGCTCTTGCGATCGCAAGCCGCTGTCGCTGGCCTCCGGATAGGTTTACACCTCGCTCGCCAAGCATCGTCTCATAACCTGCTTCGAACTCGAGCAGATCGTCGTGCAGATGCGCGAGGCGCGCGAGTTGGGTCGCCGAGACATCCTCCATGCCCATGGTGATGTTGCGCTCGACCGAGGTGCTGAAAAGAAAGGTCTCCTGCGGGGCGAGCACGATATTCTCGCGCAGACTATCGAGGGTCATCTTCCGCACGTCGACACCGTCGATGAAGACCGTGTTTTCGGGTGGGTCGTAGAGCCGCGTGAGCAGACAGGCCAGCGTCGATTTGCCGCTGCCGACGGGGCCGAATATGCCGAGCGTCTGACCCGCTTCGATCGAAAAGCTGATATCGCGCAGCACAGGCTCGTCAGGATCGGCATCCTCTCGAGGTACAGGGTACGTGAACTCGAGGTCACGCACTTCGATGCGGCCATCGAGCTCGACATCCACCGCATCTTCGGTGTCGTAGATCGTAATCGGCTCACCGGTGAGCTTCTCGATGCGTCCGATCGATGCGCGCCCGCGCTGAAAGAGCGAGATTGCCCAGCCCAGCCCAATCATCGGCCCCGAGAGGTAACGGATCAAAAAGAGAAACGCGACAAAGGTGCCGATCGTCATCGTTCCCTGCACGACCCCGATGCCGCCGGCCACGAGCACGAGCACCGTCGACACGCCCAGAAAGAGGTCGAAGGTCGGCTCGAAGACGGCTCGTACCCGCGCGAGCGTGAGCTGCTTGTCGTAGTGGCGCTTCGAAAACCCCGCAAAGCGCCGCCGGTCGTAGACCTCACGCGCATATCCCTGAATGATACGCGCCCCGGCGTAGCTCTCACGAGCCCGCTCGGTCATCTCGGCGAGGTCGTCCTGAACGGCCTCGAAACCCTTGAATTCGGCGTGACTCAACCAGTTGGTGAGCAAGTAGATGGCCGGGATGGGTATGATCGTCACGAACGCGAGCTCCCACGAGAGCAGGAACATCACGATGAGCACCATCGTGACGAGCATGAGCGTGTCGAACCCGATCATGATGCCCGGCCCCAACATCATGCGCACCGCGTTGACGTCGGCGGTCGCCGTCGACATCAGATCACCGCTTTTCGAGCGGTCGTAATACGATTGCGTCTGCCCCAAGAGATGATTGGCAATGCGTCGTCGCAGAGTCTGTCCGATGCGGTGCGAGGGCACCGCGACGTACATGAGCATTGGATATCGAAAGATATTCGCCGTGACGTGAAGCACAAAGTAGATCACGACCGCTGCGAGCACCGTAAATTCGGCGGCGTCGAGGCCTGCGAGCCTTAGCGGAATCGGCGTCTGCGCAACCTTTCCCGTGAGCCCCGCCTCGATGAGTTCGATCGTCAACGCCATGAATAATGGCGCAATCACGTCGCTGATATTCACGACGAAGAGCGAGGCCAGCCCGATCGTGTAGTCGCGCTTTTCGGGTCGTATCAAATCGACGACACGCGCAATGTGGGAACGAATGCTCAAAGCTACTCCGTATGCGCTTCGTAGAGACGTCGATAGGCTCCGTCGCGCTCGATCAACGAGTCGTGATCGCCTCGCTCGATCACCTCACCGTTTCGCAAGAGCAGGATCGTGTCGGCATCGCGAATGGTGCTCAGCCGGTGGGCGATGACGACCGTGGTGCGCCCGTGGGTCAACTCTTCGAGGGCTCGCTGAATCAAGACTTCCGTCGTCGTATCGATACTCGCCGTGGCTTCGTCGAGTACGAGGACCGGGGGATTTCGCAGGAGAGCCCGGGCAAAGCTCAACAGCTGTCGTTCTCCGGCCGAAAGCGTGCGGCCGCTTTCTTCGAGCACGTGATCGAGACCGTCGTCAAAGCGCGCGATGAGCCGATCAGCGCAGACGGCCGCGGCGGCACGCATGATTTCATCATCGTCGGCCGGCCACCCGAGCGTGATATTCTCGCGAATCGTTCCTGCAAAGATCACGACGTCCTGGGGGACGAGCGCGATGCCATTTCGGAGTCCCTCGAGCGTATAGTCGCGAACGTCCTTTCCATCGACTTTCACTGCGCCCGAACTCGCATCGTAAAATCGCGAAAGGAGCGAGACGATCGTCGATTTTCCGGCCCCGGTATCGCCAACGAGCGCGAGCATCTCGCCCGGCTCGACTGAGAAATCGATACCGCGCAGCACCTCTTCGGTCGTGCCCGGATACGTGAAGCGGACGCCCTCGAAGTCGATGCGGCCATCTTTGACGACGAGCTCGGGATCAGCGTCGGATCGATCCTTCATCGATTGCGGAGTCTCGAGTATATCGAATACGCGCTCGCCCGCTGTGAGTGCGGTCTGAATGATGTTGAATTTTTCGGTGAGATTACGGATCGGGACCCACAGGCGCGCGGTGTATTGCAAGAATGTGAGCAGCACCCCGACGGTCACGATGCCCGCACTCACGCGCCCGTAGCCGATCCACAATACGACGGCAGTCGCGGCAGCGCTGACGATCATCATGCCCGGCCGCAGGATGCCCCATGCTTGAATCACGCGCCGCACCGAGGCC
>CAYFTY010000237.1:0-6623 GCA_964346045.1 uncultured Bradymonadales bacterium
GCATCGACGCTGAAAGGCTGGTCGTGCAATGTCCCTGAGCGTCGAGGTCGATGAGCAAGACTCGGGCATCTGCGAAAGACGCCAGTCCGCACGCCAGATTCACGGAGGTCGTGGTTTTGCCGACTCCACCCTTGACCGTGGCCACGCTGACGATCTTCGCGTGTCGGTCTCCGACAGGATAGCTTTCTTCGGATTTGACGAGTTTTCTCAGTCCATGAGTGATGAGGTTTCGCATCTTCCTTCCGTGGAATCGTGGGTTTATCGATACGACGCACTGCGTCACAGTGTGATCGTCGGGATCTGCAATTTCAAGGGATTTATGAAAAATCGCGCTTAGCTGCGAGGAAATTGCGAGATAAGGGCGATGCGCTGGTGATCGCCGTCCACGAAGTCGAAGAGTACCCACTTCAATCCTGGCCCCGACGACGAACTTAAGCCGAACTCCAGGCTCATCGTTCTCGCGCTTCTCGACGACGTGCCTCGACTCGAAGAAATGTTGGCCTCGGCCATCCCTGTCTAAAATTGACAAGCGTGTAGCGACCGCCCAATCTAGAAAGCGCAATTCAACATCCTGATGCAGGCGGCCACGTGGGCTGGAAATTTCTCGACATATCGGTGCTTCGCGAAATCGACATCTTCAAGGGTCTCTCCGAAGAGGCACTCGTCGAAATCATTCCGCTGACCTCGATCGTCGAATACAAGGCGGGCGAGATCATCTTTCGCGAAAAGGAGATGGGGGACGCGCTCTTTCTCATCCTGAGCGGCGAAGTTCGGATCTCCAAGGATATTCACGGAGTAGGCGAAGAGGCGCTGGCCTTTCTCAAGGAAGGATCCTATTTCGGTGAGATGGCCCTGGTGGGTGAGGAGACGCCGCGCAGCGCGGCAGCGATTGCAGGCGACCATTGCGAGCTTGCGAAGCTCGAACGCGAAGATTTCCTCGAGCTGCTCAACACCAATACCAAGGTCGGTGTCGAGATCCTCTGGTCCTTTGTGTCGACGCTTTCGACGCGCCTGCGCGAGTCCAATGAGAAGATCGCGTTTTTCGCGATGTCCAATATGTTCGAGTGAGCGTTCGCTCTATTCGGCAGCGTATTCGGTCATGGGTGGGCACGAACACACGAGGTTCCGGTCTCCGTGCGCATTATCTACACGCGAGACCGACGGCCAGAATTTGTGTGCACGGCTCGCCTCGTCAGGGTAGGCGGCCTGCTCGCGCGAGTAGGAGTGAGTCCACTCGTCAGCCATCACTCGATGAGCCGGATGCGGCGCGTTTCGCAATGGATTGTCTTCTCGGTCAGAACGACCATCTTCGATCGCCTGGATCTCGGCACGAATCGAAATCATCGCTTCGCAGAAACGGTCGAGTTCGGCTTTCGACTCGCTCTCGGTAGGCTCGACCATCACCGTGCCCGCCACGGGCCACGACATCGTCGGTGCATGGAATCCATAATCCATCAGCCGCTTGGCGATATCTGCAACCGAGATGTCAGCGCTCTCTTTGAATCCACGCATATCGAGGATGAATTCGTGGGCGACCTGACCCTCGGCACCCTTGTAGAGTACGTCGTAGACGCCATCGAGTCGGTGGGCCATGTAGTTCGCATTGAGGATGGCGACTTCGGTGGCCTCGCGCAGACCGCGGGCGCCGAGCATTCGGATGTACGCCCACGAAATCGGCAGGATGCTCGGTGAGCCCCATGGTGCTGAGCTCACTGCGCCGGTCGGGTTGCTGCCGCCGGTTTCGATGACGACGTGTCCGGGCAAATAGGCCGCAAGGTGATCGCGCACGCAGATCGGGCCCATTCCCGGGCCCCCTCCGCCATGAGGGATGCAGAAGGTCTTGTGCAGATTGAGATGGCAGACATCTGCTCCGTAATCTCCGGGACGGCAGATACCGACCTGGGCATTCATATTCGCACCGTCGAGGTAGACCTGACCGCCGTGTTCATGAACGGTGTCGCAGACCTCACGGATATGGGTTTCGAAGACCCCGTGCGTCGAGGGATACGTGACCATGATGGCCGCGAGTCGTTCGGCATGTTCGGCGGCTTTTTCGCGTAGGTCTTTGAGATCGATATTGCCGTCGTCGTCACATGTGATGGCGACGACCTTCATGCCGGCCATGATCGCCGATGCCGGGTTGGTGCCATGCGCCGACTCTGGAATCAGGCACACGTCTCGTTCGAGGTCTCCTTGCTCTTCGTGATACCGCTTGATCACCAGCATTCCAGCGTATTCGCCCTGTGAGCCGGCGTTCGGCTGCAGCGAGGTCGCGTCCATCCCGGTGATTTCGTTGAGCCACGATTCGAGCTGCGAGAAGAGTTCTCGATAGCCAGCCGTCTGCTCGCGCGGCGCAAAGGGGTGGATATTTCCGAACTCTTCCCACGTCACCGGCAGCATTTCCGCAGTCGCATTCAGCTTCATCGTGCACGAGCCGAGCGGAATCATCGATGTCGTCAACGAGAGGTCTCGCGACTGCAGGCGATGCATGTAGCGCAAGAGTTCTGTCTCAGAGTGATACTGATGAAAGACTTCCTGGGTCATGAAGGGGCCGCTTCGCCGATGTATTTCGACGAGTTCGTCGAGGTCTTCGACGAGCTCGTCCAGGTCGAATTCGGTTGGCTCGCCACCGTTGAAAACATGGAAGAGGGCCACGAGCTGCTGCGCGGTCGTGGCCTCGTCTACGGTGATGCCCACGGAACCATCGTCGAAATAGCGCAGATTGATTTCAGCGGCTTCGGCTCTTTCCCGCAGGCCTTCAGCGTCGTCGACGAGCACATGCAACGTGTCGAAAAAATCATGCTCGGAGAGTTCGAAACCGAGCCTCTCGAGTCCCCGCGCCAGCGTTTGCGCTACTCGGTGGATTCGTGCGGTGATCGCCCTGAGTCCTTCGGGTCCGTGGTAGCACGCATACATACTGGCGATGACTGCGAGGAGCACCTGAGCTGTGCAGATATTGCTGGTCGCGCGTTCACGACGGATGTGCTGCTCGCGCGTCTGGAGAGCCAGCCGAAGCGCAGAATTTCCTTCTGCATCGACCGATTCACCGATGATGCGACCGGGGATCGACCGCTTAAAGGCCTCGCGGCAGGCCATGTAGGCTGCGTGCGGGCCGCCAAAGCCGAGCGGGACTCCGAGACGTTGCGATGAACCGACGACGATATCGGCGCCGAAATCAGCGGGCGCCCGCAATGCGACGAGAGAGAGGAGGTCTGCGGCAACGATGAGGAGCGCGTTCTGATCGTGCAACGTGTCGGCGAGATCGTCGTATTCGAGGAGGTATCCGTGCGTGTCGGGATACTGAACGAGTGCGGCAGAGACCTGGTGTTCGTCGAAGTCGAATTCTCGATGGTCTCCGACGATGACCTCGAGCCCCAGGGGCTCGGAGCGGGTCTTGACGACATCGATCGTCTGCGGATGGCACGCCTCAGAGACGAATACCGTCGTCGATTTGTTTTTCCGGTTGACGCGCGAGGCCATCGAGACGGCCTCGGCTGCGGCTGTGCCTTCATCGAGGAGCGAGGAGTTGGCAATCTCGAGGCCGGTCAATTCGGTCACGACCGTCTGGAAATTGAAGAGTGCTTCGAGGCGTCCCTGCGCGATTTCTGCCTGGTAGGGGGTATACTGCGTGTACCAGCCTGGATTTTCGAGAATATTTCTCTGGATCACGGGAGGCGTCACAGTCTCTGCGTAGCCCATTCCGATGTAGGAACGAAAGACGCGGTTCTCTTCGGCGATCGCTTTCAGCTCGCGCAGGGTATCTGCCTCGCTCTGAGGCTCGGGCAGATCGAGGTCGCCCTCAAACTGAATGGTCGACGGCACGGCTTTGGAGATCAACTCGTCGATCGAGCGAAATCCCAATGCCTGAAGCATCGCCTGGCGTTCGGTCTTACGCGGACCGAGATGTCGGTCGATGAAGCGGTCCGTCGATGCGAGCGGGTGGGCCACGTTTGAATCTGCCATTTTCGTTCCTCAGCGCGTCAGGAAATCACCAGGGTTTGGCCAGCGAACAAATCCCTCTCGGGGGGCATTCCAGCTAGCACAGCGTTTGATGCGATTCAACAGTTGGGAGGTGCTCGAGAGCCGGGATCCCGGCATGAAAAAAGCCCGCCGGATCGGCGGGCCTGTGGCTTCGTTGTCGAGATTTTAATCCTGGGGCTGCCGATTGAGTCGTTCAGCCACGACGACAGCATCGACGATGGACCAGATGTGTACGACCCATCCGAGGAGGACGAACCACAGCAGGAAGCATAGGACCATCATCATGATCCCTTTGCTAACCTCTCCGTTGTAAATCTGGCCTGTTCCGCAAAGGATCAGGCTCAAGAGAAGCGCCATGCCGGGCTGGTGCTCGGGCTGCTCGATGTAATAATTCTGCACCGCGGTTTCGCTCGCCGGGACGAGGGCCGTCGAGTTCTCGCTCGGGGCAAACCAGTCTTCGGATTCCTGCGCATATCCGCCGACCGGGCCCAGCATATTCGAGGCCCCTTCGTGCGGTTCGTCACAGCTCGCAATGATTGGCTTGTCTGCGGGCAGCGGCCGAGTATCGCATCGAGCGTCAGTCGCCATCAAAAAGCGACTACCGCCGCTCGAGCCGACCGTTCCATCGGTGCTCGCGGCACGCGTTGCCGCCGCTGCCCAGACCGGACCTCCATCGCGCTTCTTGGCGACCTGCGGCGATCGTACGATCGCCGACGAGGTTTGGGATGGCTTTGCGACGGTCTTCTGGATCCGGGCGTCTACCGCCTGCGGCTCATATCGCATCAGCTCGCCGCGATGCTCGGGAGTCGGCTTCGACGCGTCGGCATCGTAGCCCTGGGCCTGAGCCCTTGTGACGGGTCGAAATGCCTCACCGCCGTCATCGTCGAGATTCGTTCTGAAATTGCGACCCGATTCAAAATCTACGACGACACCTCGTGCACCTTCTTTTGGTGTCTGCTTCGCGGACTCTCGTTTGAGATCGGTGATGGAGTTGTGTTGGCCGGCGACGCTGGGCACCTGGTAGAAGAGGTTTCCGCTCTCGTCTGAATCAAGTTCGAGCACGCCTTCTTCGAGAAGTTGATTCAGAAGCTCGTTCGCATTGCGGCTTGGAATCCCGAGATAATAGGCCACTGACGCGGTGGTAATTCGCGAATCTGTTTCGAAGGCCAGTCTCAGAATTTCCTGTTCGAACTGCTGAAGATCCATGTCGTATCCTTGCCAACGACCGATTCCAGTGACTCTTTGGCGGGCGAGTCACGGGTAAAACACCATCCGGCTGCGGGTTTGTTCCCTGATTCTCATTGTCGCGATTTGCGACATTGGATTCAAGGCACTCGGCCGGATTCCTCGATATTTTCACATTGCGTTCACTTCGGTGACGCAGCTCCTGGACGCAAAGCCAGAATACCACCGGAGTTCAACGCCTCCCCGACACCCATAAAACTCGTCGCACCCGCTGAATATTCAACGAAACGCGCTAGAAAAAGATCTCTCTTGCGGAGTGGGAGCGTGCACCACGGCGTCGCATGATGAATGGGGATCGCAGTACGTGCGCCTAACAGCCGCACCCATTCCTCGGCCTGAGCCGCACCGATGGTGTAGAATCCGCCCACCGGCGCCAAAGCGATGTCGACGCCTCGGTGGCGTGCAATCCAATCTGAGCGCGGGCTGGCCCCGACGTCCGAGAGGTGCAGGATCCGATATCCATCTACCTGTATCTCGAGCAGATCGACGCTCCCGCCGAATCTTCGCCCACCGTATTCATCGTGTGGCACCGGAGTGCGTAAAAAGCGGAAGGGCCCTGCTTCGTCTGCGTTTCGCCCGACGCGTTCACCTGCGACGGCTGAAAAAGCCGAATGGTCGGCGTGCTCATGTGTCGCGATCACCCAATCGTGTTTGGCGTCGATCGCCGGGTACTGAAGCGTTCCTCCGAGACTCCCATGTGCGAACGGGTCGACGAGGAGCGTCTCGCCGCCGGCAGCCTGCACGGTAACGGCTGCGTGTCCCCAGAGCCGCAATCGTGTGAGGCCAGTTGTTGTAAGGGTGTCCATAACCTTCTCCACGGACTTAGATGAAGGAAAGGTGCGATCCGGTTCAGTGTCGAAAGAGTTGATCCCGCTCAGCGCCCAAAATAAAGGGCGTGAAAAGGGTTTTGCGGCGCTCCTTGCGTGGGCCATACCCATGTGTTAGAACCCGGCGCCAAATTCGCACGCGGCCCGACCGCAGCCTCGAGTGCCTTCAAAAGGAGGTGAGGTGGGCGGGGAGACGGCCGCGGAGGCTCAACGAAACAAAGCTCATTGGAGATGAAATGCAAGTAACGATGAAAGACCTTCTGGAGGCCGGTGTACACTTCGGCCACCAGACCAATCGATGGGATCCTAAAATGCGCCCGTACATTTTCGGCGCACGAAACGGGGTTCACATCATCGACCTATCCAGGACGGTGCGTCTCTTTGCGGAAGCGCTCGACTTCGTACGCCAGACCGCGTCGCGTGGGAATTCCGTACTCTTTGTCGCGACAAAGCGTCAGGCCCAGGAGACCGTACGAGACCAGGCAGACCGAGCAGGTCAGTACTACGTGGTCAATCGCTGGCTCGGTGGAACGCTGACGAACTTCCAGACGATCAAGAAGAGCATTGAGA
>CAYFTY010000238.1:0-6621 GCA_964346045.1 uncultured Bradymonadales bacterium
AAGGGGAACAAGCGGAAGAAGTGGATTCCAGCGTCTGGAGTCTCTGATCGAGGAGACGGGCGAGTCGGCGACGTCAGCCGGCGGAGAAACACCTCGTTTTCGACATCATAAGACGCCCAAGATCGGTGCTTCGCCGCCGTCTCGACGGTCCGCGATCTCGTCAGCTCAAGGCAGCAAGCGCTGCATCGTAGTCTGGCTCGTCACCGATCTCCGAGACCTGCTCGGTGTAGAGAACCTTACGATTCTCGTCGAGTACGACGACGGCGCGGCTGAAGAGCCCCTTGAACCCGCCATCGGCGATGGTCACATTGTAGTCGGCGCCGACCGAGCTGCGGAACGCCGAGGCTGCCACAACGTTGTCGATTCCTTCGCCTTCACAAAAGCGGCTCAATGCAAAAGGAAGATCCATGCTCGCCGTGATCACCGCGGTGCCGTCGAGGTCCGACGCGCGCTTGTTGAACTCCTTAGCGCTCGCCGCACAGACACCTGTATCGATGCTGGGGATAAAGCTAAGAACGACCTTCTTGCCAGAGTAGTCTTCGAGCGTGAAGGGCTCGAGGTCCGCACTGACGAACTCTGCATTGGGTGCGACACTTCCTACCTGAGGAAGGTCTCCGACCGTATGAATTTCGTTTCCACCGAGCGTAATTTTAGCCATCTTTTCACTCCTTTCTTTGTTTGAGGTTCCTCTCTGGGATTCGAGAGGTCTCCGAAAGATTCGTACGAAGAGTCGGTCTTCGCGTCAATGGACTTCTCTCGACCGGGTGTCGCCCTTTGGTAACGCAGCCAGAGACCTAATTGAGAATGATTTTCAATTTGCCGGCCGACGTGTATAGTGCGCACGGATTGGAGCCGATTTTCTGAATCCAGGACCCATTATGAAACGCTTGATCTGGTTGCTATCGCTGTTGGTCGCACTCGCCGCGTGCGAAAAAAACGAAGAGGCGGCCACGAAAGATACTGCTTCCGCGGATGCTGCCGAGACTGAAGCGAACGATGAGGCAGAATCCACCGTCGAAAAGCTGACCTTCGCTTTCCAGCCGCAGGAAAATCCAGGGGGTCTCGAACTCAGCACCAAGAAGCTCGCCGAGTTCATGACCAGCGAGACCGGCATCGAGGCCGAGATCTTCGTGCCCACGAGCTATGCGGCCGTGGTCGAAGCCCTGCGAAACGACAACGCTGACGTCGCGTACTTTAGCGGCTGGCCCTATCTGATAGCGCATAACACGGCGAACGTCGAACTGTTGGTCGCCGAGGAACGAAACGGCAAACCATTTTACTACTCCCAGTGGTACGTGGCCAAAGATAGTGAATACGAGTCGCTTGCTGATCTCAAAGGCAAGTCCGTCGCATTTACGTCACAGACCTCGACCTCGGGTTTCCTCTTCCCTGTCGCCAAAGTCGTCGAGGAAGGCCACTTGAAGCCGGGCCAGGATCCAAGAGAGTATTTTGGTGAGGTTCTTTTCGCGGGCGGATATGAGGCGGCGCTCAAGTCTCTCGCCGCGGGCAAGGTCGAAGCTGCGGCAGCTTCGGATTACGCTCCAGGCCGCTATCTGAGCAAAGAAGAACAGGCCAAAATTCGAGTGCTTACCAAGCAGGGGCCGGCACCGACCCACGGTATCGCCATCAAGGCCGACCTCCCCGATGATGTCAAAGACAAGGTCAAGGCCGCGCTTCTCAAGCTCAACGAGCCCGAGAACAAAGAGCTTCTACAGAGTATCTATGGTGCTGAAAAGCTCGTGGAGCGCACGCACGAAGAACACGTTCAGGCTCTGGCCAAAGCGCAGAAAGCCGTCGGTGCCGACTATCCGCTCGAGAAGAAGTAATCTGTGGTCGTAAAGGTCGACAACCTCGAGGTCGTCTACCCGAAATCCCCGTCGGGGCCCGTCGAGGCCCTCGCGGGGATTAGCTTTGAGGTAGACGCCGGTGAACGCGTGGCCGTGATTGGCCGAAGCGGCAGCGGCAAGACGACTCTGATGCGGGTTCTCTCCGGGCTGGTCAAGCCAACCCGCGGAGAGGTCCGGGTGGCCGGTCATTCGATGGACGTCGATCCCAGGCGCGCTTTCTACGCGGATGTGGGTCTCGTATTTCAAGACTACGGGTTGGTGAAGCAGCTCACGCCGATGCAAAACGTCCTCTGCGGGGCGCTGCATCGTTATCCCGCGTCGGGCGGGCTCGCTTCGTTCGAAGAGGACGATCGACTCGAGGCCCAGAATTACCTCGAAAAGCTCGGGCTCGCGGATCGTCTCCATTCGAGGGCTGGCAAGCTATCGGGAGGTGAGCAACAACGCGTCGGAATCGCGCGCCTCTTGATGCAGCGGCCTCGATTGATGCTCCTCGACGAGCCGGTCGCAAGCCTCGATGTCCACTGGGCCAAGCTCGCTCTCGACTCACTCGCCGAAGTTCGTTCGGGCGATGCCACTGCGATGGTGATCCTGCATGATCTCGAGCTCGCCCGTCGCTGGTCGACCCGCGTGCTCTTGATTCAAGACGGCGAACTCATCTTCGACGGCGATCCCGAGAAGGGATGCAGCATGCTCGAAGCGGTCGAAGGGGATGTCGTCGATCGCTCGGTCGACGAGGCCGAGCCCTCGGCCGCACCTGACCATGATGTCAAGCCAGACGACGAGCCAGGCCTCGGTCGCGGTCCCTTTTACGGTCTGATTTTGGCGGCGCTCCTGGGGCTCTACGTCTGGGCGGTTACGGGCATCGGCATCGAGGCCTCGAAATTCTTCGGCGGATTCGGGAAAGCCGCTGACTTTTTGGGCCGCATGCTGCCTCCCGATACCAGCGTGGTCGGCACGGTCGGTGAGTCGATCATCGAGACCGTGCAAATGGCGCTGCTCGGAACGACCTTTGCCGCCATTCTGGGCCTGCCACTCGCGATGGCTGCGGCCCGCAATGTCGCACCGGCCCCCGTGCGGGCGGTCGCGCGCCTGATCCTCAACCTGATGCGCACGGTGCCCAGCATCATCTGGGGATTATTCTTCGTGGCCATCGTCGGTCTCGGCCCGCTTCCGGGCATCATGGCGCTGACGTTCTATGCGTCGGGCTATCTCGGAAAATTCTATTACGAAGGCATCGAGTCCATCGATCCCAAGCCGCTCACGGCGCTCAAGACGGCCGGCGCCAGCCGACTGCATATCTTTCGCTATGGCGTCTTTCCCCAGGTCTTGCCGCTGCTGACGAGCTACACGCTCTACATGTTCGAGTACAACATCCGCGCTGCCTCGATCCTCGGCGTCGTCGGCGCAGGCGGCGTCGGCTTTTATCTCTACTCGTACATCAACAACTTTACGTACGAGAAGGCGACGACCGCGCTCCTGATGCTCCTTGTGCTCGTGACCGTGATCGATGCCATCAGCTCGAAGGTTCGTGAGAAACTCGAAGGATGAAGTCGCGCTCGGCTCGTCGCTCAAATCTATGCAGCAGCTACTTTCGTCAGCGGCAATCCCATGTACAATTGCCCGGCTATGGCAAAAGTATGGATACAGAGTGGCACCATCGTGTGCGTCGACGAGGCCTCTCGGGTGATCGAGGGCGATCTCTTGATCGAGGACGGCTGCATCGTAGCGATTGGCGATGTATCGGCGGATATCCAGGACGTCGATCTCATCGTCGACGCCAGCGGTTGCGCCGTAATTCCAGGATTTGTGCAGACCCATATCCATCTCTGCCAGGCGCTGATGCGAAATGGCGCCGACGATATGGTGCTCATCGACTGGTTGCGAAAGCGCATCTGGCCTTACGAAGCCTCGCTCGACTTCGACGATCTCTATGCGAGTGCACGGCTCGCCCTGGCCGAGCTCATGCTGGGTGGAACGACCACGCTCCTCGACATGGGAACCGTGCGTCATACCGATGCGGTAGCCAGAGCGGTGCAAGAGAGCGGCATCCGCGCGTTCATCGGAAAGTGCATGATGGACGATGGCGACGAAGTGCCGGGGCCGCTGCTCGAGAAGACCGACGCCAGTCTCAAAGAATCGCGCGAGCTGTTCGAACGTTGGGATGGCGCCGAGGATGGCCGTATTCGCTACGCGTTTGCGCCGCGTTTTGCTGTTTCGTGCACCGAGAGACTTCTGCGCGAAGTCGGCGAGATGGCGGCAGACCTCGGTGCGCATATCCACACCCACGCCAGCGAAACCGAGTTTGAGAATAACTACTCCCACGAGCGCTGGGGATGCTCGAATATGGAATTCATGGAGCGTGTGGGTATGACGGGAGAGCGGAGTGTCTTCGCTCATGGCGTCCACGTCAGCGACCATGACTGCACGATCCTGCGGGACACGCAGACCGCAATTGCCCATTGTCCCTCGGCCAATCTCAAGCTGGCCAGTGGCATCGCGAACATTCCTCGATACGACGAATTTGGCGTCAAAGTGTCGCTCGGAGCAGACGGCCCGCCTTGCAACAACAACCTCGACGCCTTTATCGAAATGCGGCTTGCTGCACTTCTACAAAAGCCGATTCACGGTCCGACCGCGATGCCCGCCGAGCGTGTGCTGCGGTTGGCCACCCTCGATGGTGCCCGTGCGCTCGGTATCGACGACCAGACTGGTTCGCTCGAGGTCGGTAAATCGGCAGATATCACCGTCCTCGATCTGGACTCCGATCCCGGAACGAATCCAGGCGGCTCGGTCTACTCGCGCATCATCTACGGTGCGCATCGAGCCAATGTCCGCCACGTCTTTGCCGGCGGAAAACCTGTCGTGACAAATGGAAATCTCGTCGAACACGATGTCGACGAGATCATCGCTGAATCAAAAGTTGCCCTGCGGCGCGTGACCGCTCGGATGCAGGATATCCAGGATGCCTTCTAGGATTCGGCCTCCGCGTTCCACGCCGCGGTGTGAGCGGCGCCCTGCTGAAAGGCGCACTGATGTTCGCTATCGTGGCGAACAACGGACCCTGAGGATCGATGGCGTGTCGACAGCCTGGAGGTCGTTTGAGCCGCCGGAGCACGCCACCGACCACAGGTCGGGTCCGAAGAGCCCGGCAAGATCGACCGCGTTCGCGAAGCGACCTCCAGCCACATTTGAGTCATGCAGGAAGCCACATGTCTTTGAACATGTCACGCTTCTGCAGTGCGCGAATCACTCCGATATAACTCAGGGCGACAAAGAGTAGCGCCGGGATCGTCGCCAGCCCAAACGCACCCTGAGAGAGATGCGTGACCACGGCGCCCATGGTGATTCCGGCGAGTGCGGTCGCGGCCAGCGGCGCGGCGCGCGTCGAGAGAAGCGCGACCCCCGCCACAAACTCGAGAATACCCACGACATACATGAACCAGGCCGGGTAGCCCCATGCCTCGAACGAGCCGACGACACTATTCAGTGAGATGAGCTTTGGAACCGACGAGATGACGAATACGATCGTCAGTCCCACGCTTGCGAACGTCACGAGCGGCGTCTGCCGAAGCTTCTCGATGTGCCGCTTCATGAATTTGCGCCCCTCCATGAATCGGAGTGCAATCGGGAACGTGATCCCAAGCATGAGGACGGGCAATAAGATGAAAACTGCCAATGCGATTTCTTTACCTGCGAGTTCCATATGGTGACCTCCATATTATGAGCCACTGACGGCGGCTCGTCTGCTACGACATGGAGATGCTCGCGCCGCTGCGTTTTTCAAGGGCTGCAGAATCCAGGTGCCTCGATTCCCCTTGATTTAGTGCGTCCTCTTGCTATGTTGCGCCGACCATGCGGATGGGCGGAGGGACTGGCCCGACGATGCCCGACCAACCTGCCCCCTGAGGGAAAGGTGGTAACGCCAGCGGCAATGCCGACCATGGAGCGATGATACTCCCGGCACATGACGCATTGAGAAATGGTTTCGGACGCGCCCGGGGGCGCGAACGCGACAATGCTATTACGAATTAAAGCTTTTTGGAGCACGACATGAGAACCTATCCATTCACTTCTGAATCCGTCTCGATGGGGCATCCGGACAAAGTCTCAGACCAGATTTCGGACGCCGTCCTCGATGCGATGCTCGAGAATGACCCGAATTCGCGCGTCGCCTGCGAGACCATGACCACCACCGGGATGGTCGTCGTATCCGGCGAAGTCCGCACCGAGTCGTACGTGGACATCCCAGAGCTCGTGCGCGGCGTGATCCGCGAGATCGGTTACGACCACGCGGGAATGCGATTCGATGCCGATAGCGCAGCAGTCCTCCTCGCCATCGACCAGCAGTCGAGTGACATCGCCATGGGCGTCGACACCGGTGGAGCCGGGGACCAGGGGTTGATGTTTGGATTTGCATGCCGCGAGACCGAAGAGTTCATGCCGCTGCCGATCCACCTCGCGCATCGACTAGTCGAGCGCCAGGCGAAAGTCCGACGTGAGGGTCTCATTGAAGGACTGCGACCCGACGCCAAGAGTCAGGTCACCGTCGACTACCTCGAAAATGAGCCGCAGCGCATCGACACGCTCGTTCTTTCGACGCAACACGCGCCCGAGTGGAACGATAAGATGGACGACCTGCGAGCCGAGGTCGTCGAGCATATCTTCAAGCCCGTCCTCGGTGAGCATTGGAACGACGATATCACCCTGCATATCAATCCGACCGGACGTTTCGAGGTCGGTGGACCTCACGGTGACTGCGGGCTGACCGGACGTA
>CAYFTY010000239.1:0-6617 GCA_964346045.1 uncultured Bradymonadales bacterium
CGCCAGTGGGGGCTTTTCTGGCACCTGAACGGTGGCGAAAGGACCACATCCGGGCTCCCCATCAACGAATATCTCGAGCTCGACGAGCAGGCGAGCCCGGTGATTCGAGACCTGCAGGAATTCGACCCCTCGACCTTTCATGCAGAGACCGAGGGCTCGGACTTTCTGACCTCCCAATCGCCCTACAAAAGCCTCGTGCATCGCTACTACGCGCAGGACATTCGAGCGCTCGATAATTACCAGCGCTACATGTACGGCGTGACGCCCTGGTGGGCGTGGGTCGAACAGCTGATCCGCGCCGTGCGTAACGGCGCATCGATGTCGGCGAGTTGGCCCCGGCCGCTGGGACACTGGCCTCTGGGAATCGACGGAATCGCGGCACGGATCTTCGGAGAAATCTCTCAGCTCTGGGGAGGCGGGGTCGTCGGCTACTCCCTGCACAACGATGGCTTGCCCGTGCGTCCCGCCGATGTCGGCACGATGCACGACACCCTCAAGAGCGCGGTGAACGATTCGATTTCGTCGATCACGAATTTCCTGACGGCATGCCTGAGCGGACTTGCTTCGTTCAGTACCTCGAGCTGCAATGTTCAGACGATCAACATCGATCCCTTTGTGCTCGAGCACGTCGTCAATTCATTGATCTTCACCCTGAAATCGACCGGTGGATTGGCCTTCGAAAACGGCATCTTCGAAGGCGTCTGCGGAGGCTTCGCGTACAATCGAGCTCCGATCTGCGTGCATCTGGGCGCCCTTTTCGGAGAGCATTTCGAACGCGGCCTGAAATATACGCATGACTCGTTCCGCGAAATCATGGGCGACGACCAATTTCATCCGGACAACCGGCAATGGATTGCCGCCGAGCCATGGGTGATGCGACCGTCCGACACACGAGCCGACGCGCTGCGAAGCATGTCGAATATCGTGATGACCTACGACTCTCAATTCGACACCTTCGACGAGGAAAGTGATCGTTCGAAGTACAGCATCGGCGACGATTACCGCGGCAACGATCTGAACAATCTGCGGATGCGTATGAAGTTCTGGAGCGAAGGCGGCTCGGTCTCCGAGCTGGTTCGCCAGGAGTTCACCTATTCGGCGTCGGGACTCTGGGGCATGGCTCGCGGTGAGATTTACTTCACCGATGCGAACCACCCGCCCGATGTCTGGCATCCGTCCTGGTCGGCAAAGATCAGACCGATGTCGATCGAAGATGAGTTCGAAAACGCAGACTACTCGATGAACCACGCGTATCGCGACGTGGTTTCAGGATTCATCCTCGGCGCGTTTCTGGGTGTTTCGAGCTTTCGAGATATCGGCGTGGCATTCCGAGATCTGGCCTATATGGACAAGGCGACCTCGGCGATGGACGGCGCGACCGAAGGAGGTATGACTCGATGATCTCCTTCCTTCATAGCGACGAACGCGGGGCCACTCTGACCGAGGCAGTCGTCTGTCTACCGATGTTGATCTTCTGTTTCGGGGGCATCATCCATCTCGGTGGGATCGCACAAGAGTTGAACGTCGTCGAAAGCGTCGCCTACCACGAGGCGATGGACAAGACGATCGACGAGCAGCGAAAGGGTATCCTCTCGGTCGCGCGAATGGAGCTGGGCCTGACACACGCTCTGCCGTCAGCGGCCGCGATTCATGCGATGACCCAGCTCGAAGCGCATCCTCCTCGACAGCGAGGAGCCGCGCGCCACTTCCTCGTCGTCTCGGAGATGGCAAATTACAGCTTCGGTGGCATCGCGCTCTCGGGGCATATGGGCGAATCCTACTCGCGAACGAGACTTCCGCGGCTTCTGGGCCTGACGATGGCCGGTGTCGACAATGCCGCCACAGATTCGACCCGCCCGCTCGTCTCGCACTCGATCTTCGCAAGCCAGATCATCGATGACTCACCGGGTAGGAATTACAATCACAACCGCGAAAAGAATCGCAAACCAGCCTTCATGCGGCGCGTGCTCGAGTTCCTGAACACCGGACTCGATGCTTCGGGCGGCCGTGCAGCGTTTGCCGCCGGGATCCGCTATGGAACCGAAACCGGTAGCCATAGAGCGACCGTTGGCTTTGGCCCGTACGCCTTCCAGGCTCGTGCGCACTACACGGTCACGGTGGCCCCGCATACCTCGGCGATCAAACGCGGAAGCTCACCGCTGGGCTTGAGCGGGCGGACTCTGGATATGATGCGGGCTACGGCCGTGATTCGCATGACGATGGCAGACCACCGCCATTATAATGAGATCTTCGGCTTCAACGGGCTCGAGGACTCGGAAAGTAGCGATGGCGGCGCCAGCGTCACCGAACGCGTCGGTCTGATCGAGGGCAGCCACCTCGTCGGCGACACGATGGTCGTGACGCCGCAGGTCGACCAACTCGGCTACGTATGGCCCATGAATTACGACGCAGCACTGGTGGGGGACTGATGAAGACGACGACTTCGAAAGTCCTGATGGTGGCCGCTCTTATTCTGACCGTATCGGCCGGGTATGTGCTGATGAATGCGCGTACGGGCTCGGCGGACATCGTCGATCTCACGACCGTCGCCCGGGGTGACGATACGGCGTTCATCCATGCGCTCAAAGCGCTCGGCCACGACCGAATCGACATGTACGAGATGAACGGCCAGACCGTCTACACCTCGGTGCGACACGAGAGGCAGCGCAGCCCTCGCCGCCTCTTGCAGGAGTATCAGCACGCGTTTGTGGTGCACGGGGTCAATGACCACGCCTATTACGATCTGACCTCGGCTCCGTATGAGCAGCGTCTGAAGACCGGCCTCAAAGGGGGGCTCGTCCCCTTCAAGATCGAGGAGAGACATGTTGCCATGGGCGGCGTCGTCACGCCGGGGCGCGCTCAGACCGATGATGCGCTCTACGACGAATTGGCCGAGATGGCATCGCAGCGGGAGAATTTCACGGGCCATCGCGTCGTCGAGATCATGCGGCCCGAAGGCTCGAATCGGACGACTGTCATTGCGACATGGGCCGACGATTTCGATTTCCAGGCGTTCCAGCCTGGCAGTGAAGAACTGACTTCGAGAACATACGACGAAGACATTCCGTCATGCCCGGATTGCACCCGGGTTCATCATCTCTTTCATCCTCGACGGGCGCCTGTCGATGCAGGCGTACACGTCTTTACAGGCACGCGTTCACCCTCGTTTTATCGCGAGTGGTATCGCTCGAATTTCGAGGCCGAAGGATGGAACGTCGACGAAACGTACGAAATGACCAGCACACTCAAAGCACTCCATGGTCCGGGGATGCCAAACGAGTGGCTCACCTTATCGCGTCGCGGCTGGGCGCGAACGGTGGCCATCTACGACCTTGGTGACCGCAACGTGGGAATCCACGTGCACACCGAAGCCGTGCCAGAATGAAAGTGAGGAAGACCATGACTCGAAACAAATCTATCTTCATCGTCCTCTGCGTTGCGGCGCTGGCGCTCTTCTCCTGTGGCGATCTATCCGAAGAGCCGCAGCAGATTCCGGTACCCGATCCTGGCCAACGATTCTTCGAAGGTGGAGAACACGAGTATTTTGGTGAAGATTCTCCGATCGTGACCATCGACCCCGAGCTCGGATATCGACCCGATCTCGAGCTGCACGATGATGTCTACTGGCTTCCCGACGAGATCTCGAAGCGCAAGACCTTCGTCGACGCGACCACAGTGAAGATCCCGCTGGAGAGCGAATACGATCCAGCCCTGGGGTACGAAGTCGGAATGGTGGTCATCCATAAGTACTGGCCGATTCGTCACCGCATCCTGAACGTCGAAGTTTCGAAGTCGCATGTGACCTGGACCGTCGATCAAGCCGCATACGACGAGGTGATTCGGCACGGCGATATCTACACCTACGTTCCCTCCGATGTTCCGGTGCCGGTGGCGTTCGACGTGCTCGACCCCTGGATGTACGAAGATCGCGAAGAGCAGATGCGAGTCATCGAAGAGAAGTATCTCGACTCGGAGCTCATCGAAGCCATGAGCACCGAAGAATCACTCGCTGAGGCCCGACGGCTCCAGAAAGCGCACCAGGCTCGCAAGATGGGCTTGCAGACGACCCAACAGTCTCAGATCATCCCGACCATCCCGACTCCCGGTTGGTGTGAGGGTATCAACGACAGCAGCCTCTCGTGTGACCAGGTCTATGACCCGACCTCTGAAGAATATGATGCATGTGTCGAACGCAAACGTCCCTGCGACGAGATCTACAGCGACGCAGACCTGATTCAGCAGTGCGAGACGGCCAAAGCCAACGGCGATTTCGATGCTCCGGTGCTACTGGTCTGTGACTCGTTCGTGCGGAACAACCTCGACGACCTCACCCCCAACGGCAATCCATCGATGTCCCCTCCGACCTGGGACCAGGATCATTGTGTGGCGTCGGGTCGTGCGCTTTCGTGCGACACCGTCGAGTATCTGATCACGGGCAACTGCAACTCCGACAACTTCTTGCCGTCACTGGTGAGCCTCGGAAATCTGATCAGCAGCATGTTTGGCAGCACGTACCACTCGGATGATAATGGAGCGATCATCGATGACACGCCGATGAACACGAGCGATAACGTGTTCCGATTCCGCAGCGAGACGGCGAACTTCACCAACCTCCGAGACGACTCGAATGGTCCTGCGGCCTACGTACTCATCGATTCTGGCAGCGCCAAAGGCTACTACCGCGTCGAAGAGGTGTTGAACTCGACCGAGCTTCGCCTTCGCGATGCATCGACGACCGATGCTGACTTCGCAGCGAATCTCGGACCCGAGGTGGGACTCGATTTTCGCATCTACCAGCCGACACAATATGACGAAGACACCTATGAACGCGTGCTCCACCAGTACTACGTTCCGAACTCCAGCGGCTCGGATACGCTCGATGTGTGCCCGCTGCTTCGTCCGCCCAACTCGCCGGTCTCGGATCAGACCTACGATGATGCTTCCTCGTTCATCTGCGAGACCCTCTGCAAATTCGACGAGCAAGATACCGATCGCGGCGGTGGAGCCAGCGGAAGCAACTGGTCGGCCGGCGTGGGTATCTGCATCAACTCTCAGACCTTCGGCGACGATAAATGCCGCGCCAATACGGCCCTGCGCATCAACTTTGACGTGACGCTCGATGCTGCCGAATTCACCGACGGGACCATCCCGGTTTCGCTCACGCTCACGCCGGTATTGACCGTTGCGGTAGGCTTCAAGGCCAAGATGCGCATCCGCCCCTTCTGGGCGGGTGTGAGAGTCGGGTTCTTTGCGGGTGTCGGCATCGGCGCCCAGACCACACTGGCGTTCAATGAAATTGCGTGGCGCTGGGAGAAATCGATCGACTTGCTCGAAAAGGTCGGTATCCAGCCCGAAATTCCGCTTCCTCCGGTGCTCTTTCTGACCTTCAGTCTGAGACCGGTGGCCGAGCTCAACCTCTTTGCCGAGGCGAGCGTCGGAGGAAGCGTGACGCATAATTATTTCCAGGAAAGAGGCTTCGTGATCTGTTTTGCCGCCAAGGCCGGTGCCGGCCCGGGTAAGGGGGATTGGCCGAGTACGGGTCTCTACACCGGTAACGAGGCTGCCGATAAATGCGGCATCGACCCCTTCCCCGAAACCGAACCGATCAATGAGATCGTAACCGAGGATCTAGGCCTCGAGATACGCGCCGGGGTCGAGTTACAACTAGGGTTGGAGTTGGTGATGAAAATCGGGGCGACCGTCGAGCTTGGCTCGATCGCCTACTATCCCCTGGTCGCTCGGATCACACTCGGGGCGACGATTCGTCCGCCGCGCTGCACCTTCGACGTGATTATCGCATTCGGCTGGCGACTCAGGGCCCGACTACGGATCAAGATTTCCAAGTTCAGCATCACGATCTGGGAGGGTAGCCTCAGCGGTACCTATCCGGTGCCCCGGTATTATAAGACCTTCCCCTTCGCGATCGGCTTTCTGGGCTGCGGTGAGGTCAACGAACCCGAGCCAGCCGCCTACGAGGGGAACGTGTGTCCGCCTGGACCCGATCCAGAAGATCCGGACGGCAACTGTCTGGAATTACCGCAATTCGATGGGCTCGATGCGCGCTGCTTCGTAGAGCGCTGCGTCTTGCAAGACCAGATGCGAGTCTCACTCGCGTGGTTCGACCCGCGCCAGGACCTCGACCTCTATGTACGTGATCCCGATGGAATCACGTATGGAGGGCCCGAGATGGAGCGCACCTCATGTGGTGCGACATGCGGGGACACCTGCAGCGAAGACGGTGATTGTCTCGACGGCTGGATCTGCGAGGGCGGCGAATGCATGCCCGAAGACCAGACCTACATCGAGAACTTCGTGGGAGATCTCGGCAAGACCGGGACGTGGGAGGCCTGGGTCGTCAGGCGGACCAGCGGCAGTGGAATCGACCAGACTGCACTCGAGGATGAGGTCCTCTTCGACCTCGAATTCGAGAACGCCGAAACCGCACCGGCCCGTCGTGCAACTCGCGGCTCGGTTCAGGGTGGAGAGGATGGTGCTCCGGTCAAATTCCTCTTCTGTGTCGGAGGAGAGTGCCAATGAGAAACTACACTATACTCATCATCTCGCTCGCGCTCACATTCGGTTCGTTCGGATGTGACACATCCAAACCGGATACAAGC
>CAYFTY010000240.1:0-6593 GCA_964346045.1 uncultured Bradymonadales bacterium
AACGCGTGAATATCCCGGTGATTGCGTCGGGCGGAGCAGCCCACGCGCGCCACCTGGCCGAAGCACTGGAAGCCGGAGCAGATGCCGTGCTCGCAGCGTCCATCTTTCACGATGGCGATACCACCGTGGCTGATCTCAAAGACGAACTCGCCGAATACGGAATCAGGATACGAAGATGATTATACCTTCGATCGACTTGATGGACGGGCAAGCTGTGCAGCTCATCGGCGGCGAGAAAATGGCGATCGAGGCCGGTGACCCGCACCCGATCGCCCGCAAGTTTTCGATTGCCGGTGAACTCGCCGTGATCGACCTCGACGCGGCGATGGGTGAGGGCTCGAATGCAGATCTGATTCGGACTTTGATTCGAGAGTTTCCGTGCCGGGTTGGAGGCGGGATTCGCGATGTCGACACGGCGATTGAGTGGCTCGATGCCGGCGCAGAGAAAGTCATCCTCGGGACTGCTGCAAGGCCCGAAATTCTGCGTGAGCTTCCGCGCGAGCGAGTCATCGCCGCTCTCGATGCTGTCGAAGGCGAGGTTGTGGTCGAGGGCTGGAAAACCCGCACGGGAGCCTCGATCGCAGACCGTATGCGCGAGCTGGCGCCGCACGTCGGTGGCTTCCTCGTCACCTTCGTTGAGAAAGAGGGACGCATGGCAGGTACGGATATGCAGCGCGTCCACGAGCTGATCGACATTGCCGGTGATGCGCGGCTGACTATTGCGGGTGGAGTCACAACGGCCACAGAAATTGCCGAACTCGACCGACTTGGCGCCGATGCGCAGGTCGGCATGGCGCTCTACAGTGAGAGATTGCACCTCGGTGAAGCCATCTGTGCGGGACTCGAGAGCGACCGTGATGATGGACTCTGGCCCACCGTGGTCTGCGACGAACGCGGACATGCACTCGGGCTGGCATACTCGAATCTCGAGAGCGTAAAGGCAGCCGTCGACCGCGCACGCGGCGCTTATCAGAGCCGTAAGCGAGGTCTGTGGATCAAAGGCGAGAGCTCGGGAAACCATCAAGATCTTTTGCGAATCGATGTCGATTGCGACAAAGACGCACTGCGTTTCGTCGTCCGGCAACATGGCGAAGGCTTCTGCCATCTGAATACGGACACCTGTTTCGGTGATCTCGAAGGATTGCCGGCCATGTTCGAGACCGTTCGAGGCCGCGTCGAGTCTGCGCCCGACGGCTCGTACACCCGACGGTTGCTCGATGATCCCGAACTCTTGCACGCCAAGCTGCGAGAAGAGGCGCGCGAGCTCGCAGAAGCCGAGACGCCTGAAGAAGTCGCGTGGGAAGCCGCCGATCTCATCTATTTTGCCGCGGTCGCTATGGCGCGTGCTGGAGTCGATCTGGCCGACGTCGATCAGCAATTGAAACGTCGAGCTAACAAGGTCACGCGTCGCAAGGGCGACGCCAAGGAGTAACGAGATGCCACTCAAGATCATCACCCCTTCAGAAGTTCCTGCCATGCGACGCGATCCGGTAGACGCCGAAACGCTCGAGGCTGCTGCATCGATCGTCGATGCAGTGCGTGACGGCGGAGACGAATCGCTGCGAAAATTCGCGCGCCAGTACGGCGACATCGAGGACAGAGCTGAGATGGTGGTGCCGGCCGAATCATGCCAGAAGGCCTTCGATGCGCTGCCGACGCAAGACCAGGAACTTCTCGAGCGAACCGCCGCCCGAATCCGTGCGTTTGCCGAAGCGCAATTGAAGTCGGCTTCCGACATGACGACCGCCATTCCCGGGGGTGAAGCAGGCCATGATATAGCACCGATGGAAAGGGCCGGATGCTACGCGCCGGGAGGCAGATTCCCGTTGCCCTCGTCGGTGTTGATGACGGCCGTGACCGCTCGCTCAGCCGGGGTGGGTGAGGTCTGGGTTGCTTCTCCGAAACCTACTGCGATCACGTTGGCGGCAGCGGCTGTGGCCGGAGCCGATGCCGTGCTCGTCGTCGGTGGAGCACAGGCGATTGCTGCGCTCGCCTACGGTACCGAATCCGTTCCCGCCTGCGATGTGATTGTCGGCCCCGGCAATCGCTGGGTGACTGCCGCCAAGAAGCTCGTCGCAGGACGTGTCGCCATCGATATGCTGGCTGGTCCTTCCGAGCTCGTGGTGCTCGCAGATTCATCGGCCGATCCGGAACTTGTGGCTTCAGATCTACTTGCGCAGGCCGAACACGATCCCGACGCTGTGCCCATCCTGGTGACGGATTCGCGCGGACACGCAGAATCCGTCAACAAAGCGGTGCGAGGGCAGCTCGAAAATCTGCCGACACGCGAGACGGCCGAGGCCGCCTGTCAAAACGGTTTCATCGTCGTCTGCGAAGACACTCGTCACGGGGCCGAGATCTGCAATCGAATTGCGCCCGAACACCTCGAGGTCCTCACGGCAAACCCGCAGCGAGACGCAGAAAATCTCGAACACTTCGGTGGGCTATTCATCGGCGCCGGCGCCGCCGAGGTGCTCGGCGATTACGGCATCGGTCCGAATCACGTGTTGCCCACAGGCGGTACGGCCCGCTCGACCGGTGGGCTCTCGGTCTTCGATTTCGTTCGCTGGCGCACGTGGATGCGTGTCGACGACGCTTCGGCCTCGCGCCAGGCTGTGGATGACGCTGTCGCGCTCGCGCGCCACGAGGGTCTCGAAGCCCATGCTCGTTCAGCCGAGCGCCGCCGGCAGTGAAATTCGAAATCAGCCTTCGAAGCTGAGATTCGCGGGCGCTTTCGGCTCGGGGTGCATGGCTCCCTAAGTCGTGCTTCTCGAAGCGACCATGCGGGTCGTCAGTATACGCGTCATGAATTCCGCGAGGTTCGAGCCCCGGTCTTCGGGGATGGGGAACTTCATGTCGAGACGCAGGTCTTCGAGTTGGCCCTCACTCTCGATGAACTCGATCTGTGCGTCGTGATTTCTCTGTGGTTCTTCTTCGCGAAGCCAATCCAGCAAGGTTTCTGCTTCGATCGAGCCAAACCGGTGAGCGTTCGCGACCAGCAGCGCGTGTTGACCCTCGGATGGTGCTTTCGGGCTCCACAAATAGCCCGAGAGCAGGTCGAAAGCCGGGGCGACACCCGGAGTTTCCGAAGAGGCAGCGAATGCCGTGATGCGTTCAGACTTCGGCGGGTCCTTGCGCCAACCCGAATCCGTGCGAAAGCCGAATGCGAGATCGAGGTCGAGTGACTCCCCGAGGGCCGCGATCCACTGTCTCCACGTCTCCAGGTGTTGCACGTACGGGCCGCTCAATCCGAACACCACCAGCGTCGCCCCCTGCGAGTTCTCAGCCAGCTCTTCGAGTTGGGATTGGAGCCAGACGAGCTGGCGCTTCAGATCCCGGGTGATGCCGGCGATTTTGTGGAGTTTTGCCTTGGTTTCGTCGGGCTTCAGAGTGAATAAAAACTCGCCAGTCCCTCGCGGGTCGAGCAGGCCCTGCACGCGGCGTTCGAGGTTGTTCATTCGATTCAGGAAGCCTTCGCGCTGGTGGAGTTTTTCGGCCAGCGGGCCAGTCCATCCACCTTCGGACGCGGTCGTGTTCAGCTCCTCGAGAATGCCTGCGTACTCCTCCTCGACGAGCTCGCGGCGCGGGTCCGCCATCAGCGCCTCGACGTCGGCGGCGACCTGGTTCAACGCCTCGACGATGGCCTGCGCCTCGACCTCGACTTCGTCGGCCATCCCCCGGATATGCTGAGACGGGGCTCGTTCGAGCGACTCGAGATCGAGAGCGACGCCGTCGTCAGCGGGGGTGAGAATCACACGCGTCAGGCCTACCTCGGGCCGATGTTGGCTGAGCCGATTGGCGAGCGGAGTGATGAGCTGCCGCTCGATGCGGTGTGCAAGCGTGCGTGCGCCGTAGCGGCGGTCCACCGAGCTCTGAGCGAGAAAGTCGATGAGGCCCTCGTCGACGTCGACCATCACCTGGGCCTGTCGAAGACCGCGCCGGTCGAGCAGGTTTTGAAGCGTGCGCCGCGCAATGCGGCGCAATGCATCGGGCCCCAGCGGCCGATAGGGAATCACTTTGTCGATGCGATTGAAGATCTCGGGGCGGAAGAACTGCTCGGCCGCCCTGAAATAGTGCAGGTGTCGGTCGCTCACTGACGAGTCCTGAAAGCCCAGCCAGCGGTCTTCCGAACCAGCGCCGAGATTGGAGGTCATCAGCACCACCGTATTGCGAAAATCGACGATCCGGCCCGCAGCATCTGTGAGGCGTCCATCACCGAGTACCTGGAGCAACAAATCGAGCACGAGAGGATGCGCCTTCTCGATCTCGTCGAAGAGAAGAACACAGAAGGGTTGGAGTCTAACCTTCGAGGTGAGCTCCCCATCGGGCTCTCGAGCCGTGCCGATGAGTCGGGAGAGCGAGACCGATTCGCTGAATTCGCTCATGTCGAACCGATTCATGCGCTCGGCGCTGCCGAAGAGGTCAAATGCCAGCGCCTTGGCTGTCTCGGTCTTGCCGACTCCCGAAGGTCCGATGAGCAAGAAGCTACCCATGGGCTTGTCAGGATCGGTGAGGCCCTGTTCGATCGCGAGCACCAGTGAGGTCACGGCCTCGATGGCGTCTGGCTGACCAAAGACGCGAGCCTGAAACTGGCTTTTGATCTCGCGCGGCTTGCGTCCTGTGCCTGGTCTCAGAATCGTCATGGGAAGGCCAGTCTGTCGATGGACGACTTCGGCGACGACGTCTGGCGTGATGCGCACCTCGTCGCTCGTGAAATCCTCTTCTTCGTGACCCAGCCGCAGGGCATGGTACTGACATTGTTTGACGAGTCGAACGGCTTTCCCGGGGAACGCCTCCTGCTTGTAGAAGCGTCGCGCGAGATGCAGCAGCGTCTCGACGCTATCGGCGGTAAATCGGATTTCGTGCAGGCCTTCGAGGTGTCGGATCAACTCGGACACGACGCTCAGGCTTTCTTGATACGAGAGTTCTGGCACCTGGATGCGGCGAAATTTATCGACGAATCCAGGAGAGCTCGAGCGGGCAAGCGCAAATGTTTCTCGTGTGGCCTCGGTGACGATTCCAAAGCGCTCCTGTTCGAGATAGGGCTCGATGAATCGCGCGACGCTCGACTCGCCCTGGTATGTGCGTCCGGCACGGACGAGTCCGAGAAGGTCCTCGGCGAAGAGATAATCCGCGCGCTCGGCGAGTTCGTCGCAGATGGCCTCGGTGCGCTTTTCCCACTGACCGATGATGCTCATGCCAGCGATGATCCTGTCGCCGCTGGTCTGCCAGACGTCTCGTCGTTCCTGGTAGGCCTTGGACATGCCCCATACGCGCCTTGCTGCTTCGTGCATCAGGGCTGTCTTTCCCACACCCGGAGGGCCGACCAGGCACACATTCGTGGGAGTGGGGCTCATCAAGACCTCCACGAGTTCGTCGATAATCTCGTCGCGCCCGTATGCTTGAGGCAGCAAACTATCCTCGGCACGATGCGAGAGGTTGGTGGCTACCTGATGGAGATTATTCGGTCGCGTGAGCCGTCCGCCCGGAAGCCCTCGGTCTTCTTCGGTCGGCAGAGGTGCCGGATAACCGAGGTCGAGTTCCATGGATTCGATGCTTGCGACGTAGGAACACTGCAGACCGTCGAGCTTCTCGAGCTGGGCGGTCTCGGCGTATTCGCGCACCCACTGGTTCACCGACGCGTACATATGGTCGACCTTTTTCAGCGCGAGGCAGAGCCCTGGTATCTTGGGTAGCCAGACACGTGTCAGGTCGTCGTGTTTCCATGCACCCACCACGACGTGAGTGGTCGCCGTGAGTCGAACCGGCGGTCGATCTTCTTCGACCTGCCGCATCAACTCGAGATACACACTGGTCAGGTAGGGTTGGTCGGGGGCAATGAGTCGGTCGAGATCGGCGGGAGACATCCCGCCGTGAACCAGTTCGAGCAACCGGAACATCAGCTCTTCTTTGAGCTGGGCCGGGCTTGGCCCTCGAAGAGGCTCAGCGAGTTGTGCCACCCACGGCATCGACACTTCGTAATGACCCTTCTTGGGCTGGGCGACATACATGTAGAGCGTGAGCTTCATGGCTACTCCCACTCCATCTCGGTGATCTCCCACACGTGGTCTTCGACGGTCGGTTCGATCACGCTCCACGGGTCATCGGCATCGAGCTTCAAAGGCTCGTAGCCGGGTATCAAGACCTCGTTGGTGCGGAAATTATAGGTCCTCACGACCCGCGCATAGGGTCGGCCGTCGACGAGTCGTTGCGGAAACGGCCAACCGTCGTATTCGTCGAGTTCGAAGACTTCGATCACCGAATTTCCGTCGTTGGAGACCAGGCGCTGCAATCCATCTTCGGCACGCATCAACGCGCGCACCGCGTAGCCCTCGAACTCGAGGCCAACCACGAGTCCGGTGGGGTCGTCGTCTTGCTCCCAGAACTCGCGACTCTCGTCGAAAGCCCGGTCTTCGGGCATCTCCATCGACTCGAAGTCGGCAATCGCCGACCAGCTGCGTACCCCCCAGCCATGACGTTCTGCACGTTTTCGATACCATTCGAGAAGCTTCTGGCGCCACGGGTCGTCGTGCTGTCTCGAGACGAAAAAGAGGGCGGCGTGATCCGGGTCGTCGTAGGCGGCGCGCAGCACC
>CAYFTY010000241.1:0-6569 GCA_964346045.1 uncultured Bradymonadales bacterium
ATGTACCGCACGATCGCCGAACAGCTCGCATCGCGAGGTTTCGCAGTCATGATCTACGACAAGCGGACCTGCGTGAAAGGCGGCGCTCCGTGGTGCAACTACCCGCGCGACTACGTCGAGGCGCAGCCCGAAAAACTGATCGAAAATCTCATCTCGGACGCGCGCGCTGCCCGCAATGCGCTCGCCGAGGTCGAAGGCGTCAGCAGCGAACACGTCGGCATGCTTGGCCATGGTCAAGGAGCCGAAATCGCCCTCGATGTGGCATCCGCCGATCCAGAAAAAGTCTGGAGTCTGATCCTGGTGAATCCGAGCGCGTACCCGATAGATGAAATGGTAATGCACCAGACCGATACGTCGATCGAGACCATCGAGACCCGATACGAGCAATCCGAGCCGTCGGCCGAGCGAGATGAGATGAAGGCGCAACTCGAGGCCCTGCGCGAAAAACGCACGGCATTCGAAAAGTCGATAGAAGAACTTCGGAACACGAAATCCAGCGAGGGTGAAATCCTCGATCTGCCGACCCAGGTGTGGCTGGCTTCATTCGAATTGCATGGACGGGCCAGCCAGACTCTACGCACGCTCGAAACGCCCGCACTGGCCATTCTCGGTGAGGCCGATTACGAAAGCCCCGAAGACAACACGGCAGTCTACGATGGATTGATCTCCGACAATGATTCCGTTCGCCCGGTGCCAATCGAGGGGCTTACTCATCTCATGGTCGAACTCGACGAGGATCCGACCGGCATCTCCGAGCAGATGATGGTCGAGATATCCGAATTCCTGCGAGGCCTGAACGGCACAGACGTGCAGACGACTTCGGCTAATCGCGATACTGCTGCCGCAGCTCGTTGAGATAGGGATCTTCGGTATCGTCTGAGTCGGTCTTTGCACCGACCCCCGTTGCAGCCGCGAGAGGCTCTTCCTCGCGACCCGAGCCCCTGCGCGAGATGAACCACACGGCCGTGCCGGCGAGCGCGAGCCCGAGCGCAATCAGGGCCAGAAGTGCCAGGTTGTCGGTGAGAGGCGGCTCTTCGAGACGAAACTCTTCGCCATATTGAGCGATGATCGACTGTTTGATCTGCTCTTTCCCGACACCATCCTGCGCCATGGTCTGAATCTCACGTCGCACCTCGGCGGCCGCGGGAGACGGGCACATCGCCAGAGTCTTTCCCGGACAGAAGGGGCTATACACTTCCTGGCTCACCTCCATGGTGACCTGCGAGACCTTACCGGCGCCGACGTTCGTCTGAGCGAACGCCGGAACGGCCAACAAGAGCAAAACGATTGCGATCAGCCTATTCATCGTCGGAGTCCTCGAGCTTACGTGTCCCTATCCAACCCTCGAGTATCTCGAGGGCTTCGGCCGGAGCGTTTTCGCGAATTCGAAACTTAAATGTATCCGGCGGCCTGCGCTCGACCTCGACCGTGGTCGGCAACAGTTCGCCGCGCCGAAAGACATGCACGCGCGCGACTTTTCCGATTCCTGCTACGCGCAGACGGTCTTCCAGATTCGACCCCCCAACCCTCCAACCATTGACAGCGACGATCTCATCCCCGGGATAGAGCGTTGCGGCCGCAGGGCCGTCTGAAGAGACCGCCTCGACCACACAGCGTCCCTCATGCGTCTTGGTCCGAGCCCCGATCCACGGCCTGGGTTCGTCGGCCTCGTAGCTTTCTGAAAGTTCGAGACCGATGCCTTCGAGAATATCGGCGTAATTCAGATCTTCGGTGCCGCGAACGTATTCGTCGAAAAACTCCAGGGTCTCGACGCCGGTGACCTCTTCGACAATGGTCTCCAAACCGCCCTCTGGATATCCCTTCTCGCCCGAGTGGTGCTGCCACAGGAAGCGCATCACATCGTCGAAGGTCGATTCGCCGCGCGTCTCGGTTCGAATCAGGAGATCGAGGAGCATCGTGACGATCTGCCCCTTGAGATAGTAATTGATGTCGACGTTTACGTTGCTTTCGTGCGGCCGATAGAGGCGAATCCACGCATCGAATCCGGCCTCCTCGAGGCTGCGAACGCGACGACCCGGCAAATTTTCGAGACGGTGCACACGCTTTGCGAGCGTCTTCAAGAAGGTCTCGGGTTTGACAATTCCGGCGCGCAAGAGCGCGAGCTCCTGGTAGTAACTCGTGATGCCTTCGATCGTCCAAATATCGCGGGTGTAATTTTCGGCACCGTATTCAAAGGGGCCGAGGACCTCGGGCCGTATCCTCTTCACATGCCACACATGGAAATGCTCGTGGGCAAAGAGCGTGAGGAAATTTAGATAACCTTCGTCCGTGACCGGGAGGTCCAGCGACCCGCTCCCCTTGTCGAACTCGTGTCGCGGAAACATGAGCGCGGTCGAATCGCGATGCTCGAGCCCCCCGTAGAGTGAATCGGTGAGCAGGGTGATGGTCAGATATCGCTCGTACGGCGTATCGCCCCCGAAAATGGATGCATTGGCCTCGATGATACGCGGCAAGTCGCGCTCGAGGCGCTCTTGATCCCAGTTGCCGCGGCCCCAGAAGACCATGGTGTGGGGCGCATGACATGCCTCGAACTCGAACGATACGAGGTCCCGGCCCATCTCGATCGGCGCATCGTAGAGGGCATCGAAGTCCTCGGCTTCGAAATAATTTCGACCATCTGGCTCGAGCGGAGAAAAGACCTCCCAGCCCTCGGGTGGTGCGACTTCGAGACCGACACGATCACCAAGTCTGCCGATCGGGTGAACGAATGTCGCGGTCGGCGTCACGAACCCATGACTCCCATCGAGGTGATTATTTCGCACGCCGAGGTCGTGAGCGTAGACATCGTAGCTCAACATCACCGAATTGGTGTCGCGACAGTCGACGCGCCAGGTGGTCTTATCTTGTTTTCTGATCGGACGAGCTCGCTGGTCATCGCCTGAGGCGCTCATGCGATGCAGATGCTGCGCGTACTCACGAACCAGGTATGACCCCGGCGTCCAGACCGGCAGCCTCACATCCAGATGCGCGACGTCTCCGACGCCGTGAATCGTAGCTTCGACATGAAAGAAGTGGGTACCCGGCTCGGGCGCGCTGATCCGAAATTTGACTGGGGTGGTCATCTCATCCTCTCCTGCGACGCCCTTCTTCTATCGGAAACGCATACCGATGCGCAACGAAGCGATTGACACTCTGACCCGACGATTGGCATAACTCGCCTGCTCCCACCACGAGGCACCAGACGATGAGTGATACCTATTTCGCCGGAAAACAAGGTCTGATCACCGGGTTTCCCGGGTTTCTGGGAGGCTTCTTGATCGAGACGTTGATCGAGCGATTCCCCTCGGTCCGGTTGACGCTGCTCGTCGAAAAGCGCTTCCTCGACAAGGCACGTCATGAGCTGGATGACATACTGGCCTCGCACCCAGAAGCCAAGGCCGAGATCGATCTCGTCGCCGGCGATATCACGCGAGAGGGACTGGGTCTCGAAGATCCTGCCGAGTTGGCCAGCCGCATCGAGGTTGTCTGGCATCTCGCAGCTATCTACGACCTCGCGGTCGACGAATCTGTGGCCTACCGGGTCAATGTATCTGGCACCAACCACCTTTTGGATTTCTGCGAAAGCTGCGAGTCGCTCGAACGCCTCAACTACGTGTCGACCTGCTATGTTGCTGGTACGAGAGTCGGCCGGATTTTCGAAGACGAGCTCGACGAGGGACAGGGCTTCAACAACCATTACGAATCGACCAAATTCTGGGCCGAGGTCGAGGTACAGCGCCGCATGCGCGACATCCCGACCGTCATTCTTCGACCCGCGATTGTCGTCGGACACTCGAGAACCGGCGAGACGGCCAAATATGATGGCCCCTACTATCTGCTCAAAGCGATCAAGAAGCTCCCTGGCTGGATGCCCTTCCCCAGGATTGGTTCGGGTAAAACTCCGGTGAACATCGTCCCTGTGGACTTCGTCGCCAGAGCCATGGTCGAAATCGGCATGCGCCAGCGTTGCGAAGGCCGCGTCTACCAACTCGCCGATCCCAATCCAATGTCGGCGAACGAGATCATCGACCTCGGGCTCGAGTGCCTCGATCGAGCCCCTTCGAAAGGTCGTGTTCCTGCGGCTGTGCTGGCCGCCGCGCTCGAAAACCAGACGATCGAGGAGTGGGCCGGCATTCCCCGAGAAGTCGTCGATTACTTCACGCATGACGCCCGCTACGACGTCGATCACGCCCGAGAAGCGCTGGCCGATGCCGAGATTCATTGTCCGCATCTTTCGGACTACATGCAAAATCTGGTCGACTATTTCGAGCTGAATCCCGACAAGGATTTTCTCGATGATCGGCGCGTCTAGAGAAACGCTCGCGCCACCTCTTGCATCCAAAGAACGCGGGTAGATTACGCCGCGATGTATATGCACCGAAAAGCCAATGATGATGCGGCTTTTTCGCCAACGAGCGAGGTCTGCGTCCCGTTTGTATTGGCTGTCTCTGCCCACTATACTGACGCCCACGCCGGCGGTCGGGATGGTTCTTTTCTGGTGATGACTGCGCTGGCACGACAAGCGAGCACTTTATGGCTTCCATGTTCAAACGATCGCGCAGGCTCACGTATGTAGCCGCTCTCTTTGTGGGTTTGATGCTCCTGATAGGTTGTGGATCCGACACTCTGGATCCCGGCGCTGAGGGCACGGCGGATGCCGCGTCGGATGCGCAGGTGCAACAACCCGACATGGGTGGCGCAGATGCCGACGATGACCAGCCTGATCTGGCGGCAGCCGACGCGGGCGACGAACCCGATTTCGGCCTTTTTGATTTCGGCGCCCCACCCGATATGGAAGACGCGGGTCCTGCCTTTTTGAGCGTGACTGCGGTATTCCCGCCTCGGGGCAGCGTGGATGGCAACACGCCAGTGGTGGTCGAAGGCACCGGATTTTCTGAAAACACCATCGTCTTTTTCGGCGCACGGCAAGCCGAGATGGAGTTCATCGACGGTCGAATGGTCGGCCAGACCCCGTCGGCGTCTGCTCCCGGTCCTGTAACCATCAAGGTTCTCGACCCGCTCTTCGAAGGCCCGGCGATCCTCGCCGACGGCTACGAATATATCGACACACTTCGTGTGGACTCGCTCATCCCCACCCAATCGCCCACGACGGGTGGTATCGAGGTGACGATCAATGGACGCGGCTTCGATGAATTCACGAGGGTGAGCTTCAGCGGACAGACGGCCTTACGTCACGCCGTGGTGAGTTCAGACGCCATGCGCGTGATCACTCCTCCGGTGGCCAACGCCGGACTCGTCGATCTTCGCGCGACAAGCCGTGATGCGACGGTGACAGTCGAAGACGCGATGCTCTATTTTGCGCCGCTCTCTCTCGACACGATTCGGCCCGCCAGTGCGGACACGGCAGGAAACATCTCCGTCGATCTCAGCGGGACCGGATTCGCGCCGGGAATGGCCGTCGACTTCGGAGGAGCACCTGCAACCCTCAACAACGTCAGCGCCAACGGTGAGAGTGCAGAGGTCGTCATACCGGCCAACCCCGCCGGATTGGTGGACGTCTCGTTGCAGACAGACGTCGATGCCCTGGTGGTTCCCGACGCTTTCTATTACGCCGGGATCGGGACTTTTTCGATCGCTTCGGTGACGCCCGATGTCGGCGTTGCAGCCGGCGGCACCGAGGTTACCATCCTCGGCAGCGGACTCGACGGCGCAGGATTGAGCGTCGAGTTCGACGGCATTCCGGCCTCGCAAATCATCGACAGCGGCCCCGGATTCGTCGTCGCGTGGACGCCTGCCAACAGCCCGGGCGCCGTCGACGTCACCGTATCGGCCGGAGGCAACACCGATACACTCGTCGATGCGTTCACCTACGTCGAAGACATCTGGGTCGACGACGTCAACCCTGGCTCGGGCTCTGCCGATGGCGGCTATCAGGTCACGATCACCGGTGAAGGCTTCACCGGCGCGACACGCGTCGGATTCGGAGACGTATCGGCCACAGACTTCACGGTCGTGTCGGACACCGAAATCACCGCCACCGTGCCGGCTTCGAGCGCCGGAACGGTCGACGTGACGGTAGAGCGCGGAGAGGTTTCAGCACGATTCGTCGATGCATTCACCTTCACCGAACCACTCGAGATCTATGGATTCACACCGGTGCGCGGCAGCATCGCCGGAAATACCTATGTCAAGGTCTTCGGGCGAGGCTTTGTCGACCAAACCTCGGTGACATTCGGCGGTACGCCGTCGACGACCACTGAGGTGCTCGATGCACAGACGATGGTCGTTCGCACGCCTCCGCATCCCACAGGCCCGGTCGACGTCGAGGTCGATAATACGCTCGAGTCTGTCGTCGCAGACGACCCCTACACCTACTACAACCCCGGGGCACGCTTCGGTGGTGCGTGGGGTGCACCCGTAGATGGTTCCGTCAATGTCACGGTATTCGAGCTCGGCGGCGCCCCCGTCGAAAACGCCTTCGTGATGCTTTCGACCAACGCCGAGACGCCCTATCAGGGATTCACCGATTCGAATGGAATGATCACCTTGTCGGGGCCCGACGTGCTCGGCGAACAGACCGTCACGGCCGTGGCTGCCGGACTCTCTTC
>CAYFTY010000242.1:0-6565 GCA_964346045.1 uncultured Bradymonadales bacterium
CCTTCTGGGGGTTGCTGAGCGCCACGGCCGTTCGGGACGAAGAGGGCGAGGTGGACGCAGCCGACGATGAGCCTGCGAAAGCCGATGCCGATGCCGATACCGATGCCGATGCCAAAGCCGGTCCGGCTGTGGGCGATGAAAAACCAGAACTCGATGCAAAGAAAGCCGAAGCCGAACGGATCGAAGAGAAGGAGGCTGCTGAAGCCAAGGCCCGTGAGGAAGCTGCGAAGGCCGCGCGAGAAAGCGAGGACACGAAGCGAAAAGTCAATCAAAAGCCCGAAACGTGGAAGAGCGCGGTGCTGCAGGTCATCACGAATTTTGACAAGGCAGATATCACGATCAACGGCATCGACTATCCCGAATACCTCGATCCGGGTGAGCCCGAAGGCGTTGTCCTTCCTGCAGGTGGCCCCTACGACGTGCGTGTGACCTACAACGGCAACACCAAAGCGTATCGCGTCAATCTACGTCCCAATGAAACGCGCCTGCTGATGGTCGAGCTCACCGGTTTTTCGGGCAAAGCCCCACCAACTCCCACGCCAAAGAAGGCTCCGAAGCGCAAAGCAACAGAAGAAAAGAAGGAAGACAAGAAAGAAGAGGCCGGCAAAGTTACCGTCTACTCCAAGCCGTCGGGTGTCATCATCATCGATGGAAACAAGACCTCCGAGAAGACGCCGGGCACCGTCGAGGTCGAGAATGGTCGACATGAAGTTCAGGTCGAATACGAGCACGGCGAGACTTCCGAAAAGAAGATCATACGCGTGCGTCAGGGCTCTCGCATCAAGCTCTTCTTCCGTGCCCGAAACCCACCCAAAGACGAGTGAAAACTCGCATACATCATATCGCGCTCGGCGCTCGTGACGTCGAGCGCGTTGCTTTGTTTTACGCGGATTTTTTCAGGCTCGACGAAGTCAAACGATTCGATTCGGACCAGGGCCTGCGCTCGATCTGGCTCGATTGCGGCGCGGCAATCTTGATGATCGAGAAGAGTGATAAAGACCGAGGTCACGTCGATGGCGTCGATGCGGGGCTCTTTCTGATTTCGTTTGCCGTGGATGAGGAAGAGCGAAGCGACCTCGAATCCAGACTCGAAGACGGAGGCCACCCCATCGAAGATCGCACTGCATTCACCTCATATACCCGAGATCCCGAGGGCAACCGGGTGGCATTTTCGTTGCCGGTGGATTCCCTCTTATCGAGCAGTTAATTTGGGCCCCCGCATTCGAGGAGGGTCCGCATGTCCAACGACGCATACACATCTGATCTGCAGTATCTAGAAGAAGAATTGAAATGGATCGAGACGCGCTGCAAACGCATTATCACGCAACAGCTCGTCCGCGATCTCAGCGCCGATGACGAGGCCGGGGTCTACTACAATCAGAGCTATTACGGTCATCAGGATCAGTCGCTCGAGCAACTGAAGGCGCGCGCTGAAAGCCTCGAGAAGCAAGAGCGGAAGTTGAGACTGCGTATCGACTCGACGCTCTCGGTGAATCGAGACCAGGGGAATCCAGTCGCGGTGGATCAGCTCGTCGAGCTCTATGAGCTGAGTGCTTTCGAGCGGCAGGTCCTCTTACTCGCCACGTCGATTACTTTCTCGCGCAAATTCTTGCAGCTCTACGGGCGTATCTGGAATGGATACGAGGCGCTCGTGGTCGAGACGGTGTTCAGCTTTTGCGAGCTCTCGTTCTCAGAGCGGATCACTCACCTGAAGAAATTCAGCAAGCAAGAGACGCTCTTTCGAAACGAACTCGTCACGCTCAATCTCGGGGTTTGCATCAATTCGCCGCAGGAGCTGCTCGATGCGCAACTGCGTATCTCGAACCGCACATTCGACTTCATCGTCGGCGACGAGCATTTCATGGACGACTTCATGGAGTTCTCATCGGTCGAAGAGCCCCGGGCTCGTTTTGACCAGGTCGTTCTCGACGCGCGCGACAAGGAGCGCATTCGATCGGTGATCGAACGACACGAACACTATCTGGAATGTCGGAAAGAATGGGGATTCGACGAGATCATCAGCTACGGCAAGGGCATCCTGATGCTCTTTCATGGAAAGCCCGGGACAGGAAAGACCATGATGGCGCACGCCGTGGCTGACGAAATGGGGATGCGCGTGTTGAACGTGGATATCCCCACATTCATCAATCATTACGACGCACAGCGATTTCTGCCCGGGCTCTTTCGCGAGGCTCGAATGCAGAATGCGATCCTCTTTTTCGACGAGTGCGAGGCGCTCTTTTCGACCCGGACACACGGAAACCCATTGATGACGCTCCTTCTGACCGAAATTGAGAGGTTCGAGGGTGTCGCAATTCTGGCTACGAATCTGCCGCAACAACTCGACGACGCGCTCGACCGACGAATTCTCGTGCGCGTGGGTTTTCCCGAGCCAGACCGAAGAGCTCGACGGGCGATCTGGGAGAAGCACCTGCCCGAGAAGGCACCGCTGGCCGACGACGTTGACTGTGATGCGCTGGCCGAGCAATTCGAAATGACCGGGGGCTACATCAAGAACGCCGTGCTGATGGCGGTCGCGGACGCCGTTCACCGCGGGGCAGCTGCGGCCAAGATCACTATGGATGCACTCGAGGTGGCGGCACGAGAGCAAACGACGCCCGCCAACGAAGAAGAGTCACCGGTGGTCATCGCACGCACGCCGATCAGCGATGTCGTGCTACACGATGATGGACATGCGGCTGTCGCCGAACTCATCGACGCAGCGAGGTCTCGAAAAACCGTGCTCGACCGTTGGTCGCTTGGTCGGAAATTCAGCTATGGTCACGGGCTTGCGGCGCTCTTCTGGGGCCCGTCGGGTACCGGCAAAACCATGTGTGCCGAGGCGGTCTCTAATGCACTGAATCGACCGATGCGCATGGTTCTGGCTTCGGGTTATGGCGATGAGCAGAACGCACTTCGCGCTGAGATCGAACGAGCATTCGACGATGCACGTGCGCATAATGCCGTGCTGGTCCTCGACGGCGCCGATGTACTCTGGAGAGATGATGGAGCTCTGGGGCGCTGGTTCGCGTCCCGTCTCGACTGGCATTCGGGGGTGGTACTCGCGGTCTCGGAAGCGGCCCCGACGCCCGCGGCCGGAATTTCGGATCGATTCCAATTCGTGGTGCCCTTCGAGCTGCCCGATGCCGATCGACTTTCGCAGATCTGGCAGAAGCTGCTCGACGGCGCAGATGGTGCCGAAGAACTCGACTATGAAGCCCTCGGACAGCGCTGGAAACTCAGTGGCGCCGACGCACGAAAACTAGCATTCAGGGCGGCTTTCCGGGCCGCGCGGTCTGAAGAACCGGTCTCGATGGTGTTGATCTCGGAGGTGGTCTCGGAAGCATCCAATCAGCTTGGTTTCCACGTCTGAGAGGACGCAAGGCAAAAAAGTCGCAACGAAAATTCGCTCCGGCCGAAAACCTAAAGAGAGGAAAGGACTCTCTGAAGGAGCGACTATGACCTTACCCGTACCCAAGTATATGCGACGTGTCGCCCAGATCGGCCAGGTGACGATGGGCCGTTTCTTTCGGCTGAAGCCATCGCCCGAGGTGAATCGAACCATCGGCTATCTGCTGGCCCACTACGCCGCAAAGCACAAGATTTCTGTCCATGCAGCCGTGTTCATGGGCAATCACTATCATCTCTTGGTGTCGGCTGCCGAACCGACCCTCAACGCATTCAAGCGAGATTTCAACGCGCAGATTGCGCGCTACCTGAACGCGCGCGAGAAGGTCGTAGGCGTCAAGGTCTGGGCGCCTTCCAAACCGGCCGACATCGAGTGTCTCGACCCCGAGTCGGCGCTCGATGATATCATTTACATCAGCTTGAATCCCGTCCAGGCATGGATTGCCCCCAGGCCCTCGAACCACCCGGGATTTGTCATCTTGCCCTCGGACTGGGGCAAGCCCATGAGCTTCGAGCCGCCTGAGACATTCTTCCAATTCGCCGAGCGCGATCCGGAGCCCATTACGCTGACTCCGACACCGCCGCCCGGATACCTCGACGAAGACCTCGAGGCGCTGAAACGGAAGGTCATGCACGACATTGACATGAGAGCACGCCGGATTCGGCGAAACGCTCCCGGATTTTATGGATACGAGGACGTCAGCGTCTGGGATTGCCCCGAATCCTTGAAAGCCCGTCGCGCCGGATACGGTCTCGACGGACATTTTCCGTCGTGCCGTTTCAAGACGCTGGCTCAGAAAAGGAGATTGTTCGTCTCATGTCCGCGATACCAGGCCACCGACAAAGCTCTCGTGGCTCGCGCCTTCCACGAGGAAGAGGCCTTCCAACGAGAATATGCACGTTGTCGCCAACTCGAAAAATCCGGCGGCACCGATGTGGTCTTCCCCGAAGGAACCGCCGCCTACCGCCAGCATCATCGTGCCCGGTGCGCCCCACTCGTCGACCGAGGCTGGTACCCGCTTCTGAACTACCTCTAGCTGATTCTGCGGCCTGATGCTCACTCATACATAGCCGGGCGGGAATCCGGTAGAAGCTCCTCTAGACCAGCCATCCGGCCCCACAGCGCGCACCTCTGCGCGTGGTTGCCTCACGACCGACGACAAGCTCCCTTGTATCGCACATTCGAAACGAACAACCAGACTCAAACATCGAATAAAGCAAAAAGTCAGCGCCAAATATTCGACCAAAACAAACCAACCGCACTCTGAAGAGCTTTCTTCAGGTGCGGTTGCGTTTTGTTGGGGATGGTTTTGCCTGAGGTCAGTCGAGGCCGGCGTAGAAGGCTTCGATTTTGTCGCCGTGTTTTTCGTTCACGATGCGGCGCTTGACTTTGAGGGTGGGCGTGAGTTCGCCGGTTTCCGGGGTGAAGTCATTGGGAAGTATGGTGAACTTCTTGATGGTCTCGTAGCGAGCGAGCTCGGAGTTAGCTTTTTCGACACCGTCTTCGACATATTTGTGGAAGTCCTCGTTTTCGGCGAGTTCGCTCGTGTCGGTGGGCCACCCATGATCCGCGGCCAGGTCGGGGCCTCGCTCGGGGTCGATCGTGAGGAGCGCGCTGAGGAACTTGCGTCGGTCTCCGATCACGACGGCCTGCGAGACTCCGTCGATCTTGCGCAAGAGTTTTTCGATTTTCTGCGGTGCGATATTCTTGCCGCCAGCCGTAATGATCAGGTCCTTCTTTCGGTCGGTGATGTAGAGGAATCCATCATCGTCGAATCGTCCGATATCGCCCGAGTACAACCATCCGTCCTGGAGGGTTTCGGCAGTGGCTTCCGGGTTTTTGAAATAGCCCTGGAATACATTCTTGCCTTTGACCAGGATTTCGCCGTCCTCGGCGATTTTGATTTCGCAGCCAGGGAAGGGCTGACCGGCCGAGCCGAGGCGTCGCATACCTGGATTGGGCTGATTGAAGGTCGAAGGGCCGCTACCTTCGGACTGTCCATATACCTCGTGGATGATGATCCCTACCGACATGAAGAACTCGAGGACGTCCATGCCGATGGGCGCCGCGCCAGTGACGGCAATCTCGAGCCTGTCGAGACCCAGACCTGCTTTGAGCTTCGAGAAGAAGAGCTTGTTGGCGATGTCGTATTTGACCTTGAGCCCGAACGGAAGCCCTTCGACTCCCTTGTCGATGATGATTTGTCCCGCCTCGAGGCCGACCTGACGGGACCATGAAACGATGCTCGCCTTGAGGCCCGTTGCTTCGGCGAGGCGCGATTCGAGCGCTGCCTTGAATTTCTCCCATACGCGCGGCACGGCCAGGAATAGCGTAGGCCTTGCGACGACGAGGGTATCTTTGACCTTCTTCAGATCATTGCAGAAGAAGATCGGGTAGCCGGCCGTAATGGCCAGATGAATCGAAAACATCTGCTCCGCGATGTGCATCAGGGGCAGATAGCTCACGACCGTATCCTTGGCCGACACGCCCCCTACCGCTTCGATCGCGTTCTTTGCAGTCCACGCCAGGTTCTCGTGACTCAGCATCACGGCTTTGGGCGGTCCGGTCGTGCCGCTCGTGTAAATCATGGTGCCGCGGTCATCGAGTTCGATCTTGGAGACTCGCTCTTCGACCGCATCTAGATGGGCGGCTCCTGACTCGAGGAACTCCTCGAATCCAACGACGTCGGGATGATCGATCTGATCGGCCTCATACATGAGTACGATCTTCTCAACCGTTTCGAGCTTGTCGCGATTTTCACTCATCGAGATATGATCGAAAACTTCCTTGTTCTCGATGACGAACACCTTCGATTCGCTGTGATTGGCGATGTAGAGAGATTGCTCGGCATTGGCCGCCTGATGGATACCGGCCGGGGTTCCGCGCGCGACCATCGCTCCGATGTCTGCGATCAACCATTCAGGGCAATTGTTCCCCATGATCACAATAGCATCGCCTTCTTCGAAACCCATGGCGATCAGCGCACCGGCGAAATGCCTCACTTTGTCGGCATATTCAGCCCAGGTGTAGCTCCTCCAAACACCTCCATCATCGTAGTGAAGTGCGGGTGTATTAGCGGCTGTTTCAGCCTTGGCGAAGAATCGGTCGACAATCGTATCGCGGGCCATCGGTCTCCTCATTGGTTTTGAATGACAC
>CAYFTY010000243.1:0-6559 GCA_964346045.1 uncultured Bradymonadales bacterium
AATATCCCGCCATCGATGCACAGCTCTGCCTTGTCGATCACGCTGCAGTGGATTTGCAGCGTGTGAAGAGCCAGATCACGGAGCATTCCGACCATTTTGCCCGGCCACGACCCCAAACGGGTGACCCGACGACGACCTCGAACGGAAATCCGAGAGTCGAGACTTCGTAGAGCCCCGTTCGCCAACCAATACCGTAGCCGGGAAGACTTCCGGTACTGGTTCCTTTTGGCCGCTGTCTTTGCAGCGGAATCAACCCGAAGAGCACGAGCAGAATTGCGCCAGCAGGTGGGACCTGGTGCCGAACTACGAATCCCTCGGTCAATGACCCACGAGAAGTTATCCGGATCGAGGATTGATTCGCAGCAATCCGGGTACGTGAGTGAAATGAGCGTCGGCGCTGACCAATTCAGCTCCCGATTCGAGCGCGTGGGCCGCAATCCATATGTCATTTTGTGGAATCGGAGTTCCGGCATCCGCAAGGCCAGCGGCAATCATGCCGAATCGCTCGGCGGTCGCGCGCCCGACCTCGAGTAAAGACACGTACGGGCGAGATAGAAAGTCATCGAGCGTCTCGCGATTTTCGTCGAATTTCGAGCCCCGTCTGAAGCCGTACATCAACTCACCGACGACGATGCTCGACATGACGATATGGGTACTTCGCTTGACGTGATGCACAACTCGCTCGTCACCGCGCAGAAGGTCAGAATAGGCGTTGGTATCAAGGAGTCTTTTCACTCCCAAAACTCCTCGTCGATTCGCTCGAAGACCTCGACAGCTCGCTCGAACTCCCGGGCTTCGGCGTCCGACCACGTGCCCACGAATCGGTCGATATCCTCTCCAATTGGTATGTTCTCGCCTGAGTCGGGACCAAGGCCTACGGAGCGACGCAACAACTTCAGGACAGCCTGATTCAGAGATAGATGCTCGCGTTTCGCAAGATGCTCAATCCGGCGTTGGAGTTCGGGTTCAGAAAGTCGGACTGTCAGTTGTTTCATAGAACCTCCTGATTCATTATGAATCATAACGCTTCACCGGTTTAAAACCAAGCCTCGCGCGATCAGCCGCTCGGTCGGCTCCATCTATGCAATCGAGCTCGCCGACCGCCACGACGTCGAGGGTCTCGTGCTCGAGAGCGGCATCGCCGACGTGCTGCAACTCATACTCTTGCGCGCCGAACCCCACGAGCTCGGCACCGACCGCGAGACCCTCGAGAAGGCATTCGACGAGCACCTGAACCATCAGGCAAAGCTCGGTCGGTACGAAGGACCGCTCTTGATCCTGCACACGATTCACGACCATCTGGTGGGTGTCGACCATGCGCATAAGAATGCCCGCTGCGCCTCGGGCGATTTGACGAAGAAGCTCTTCGGGCAGGGAGACCACAACTCCATTTTCGCCTACAATCGAGACGCGTACGAATCTGCAATCCGTGGATGGCTGAAATAGCACTACTTCACGTTCACGCGCGGCGTTCGGCGATTTGCCGACCACTCGGCGATAGCCGCCATCGCAATGCAGAAAAGCGCGACTCCGCTGATGAGGACCACGATGATCGAGTTACCCTTTCCAGAGGACGGAAATCCCGCAAGAGCAGCGGCGCCCGTCGCCAGAATGAATGGCAGTGAAGCCAGAATATATCGGAACATGGGACCTCCTTCATTAAATGACAACACATAAAGTGGGCACGTGCTCAATTTATCAAATTGCATGTTTTGCAAGGAATCGCTCGACTGAGTCTAACATTTGAATTGACAAAGAAGTACCCGGTCGCCGCAGGCGTAGAGCCCCTCCCGAGGGAGGGTGAGGCCGGACTTGTTCGGCCGGGCGGGGTATCGACGATCACCTCGGCACAATTGGCTTTCGCCCGGCGACGGGTTCTGCACGAGCAAGGTGCAATGACGATTTCGACTGCGAGTCTGGGACGCATTCTGTCGGTCTCGTCGGATACCGAGATCAAATCTGCATGCCGAATTGCTAGGCCGGTAACGATTGCCGGAGCGACGTCTACGGATGCTGGGACGCCGACGGCGACGGCACCAGAGAGTGTGCGCCTCAACCCCAGGGAACCTCACCGATCGGCGGCTCTTGCGCCGCCATCGCCGACGCGGCTGGAGTAACGACTCGTCGCCTTCGGCCGCTCGGTCGGCTCCATCTATGCAATCGAGCTCGCCGACCGCCACGACGTCGAGGGTCTCGTGCTCGAGAGCGGCATCGCCGACGTGCTGCAACTCATACTCTTGCGCGCCGAACCCCACGAGCTCGGCACCGACCGCGAGACCCTCGAGAAGGCATTCGACGAGCACCTGAACCATCAGGCAAAGCTCGGTCGGTACGAAGGACCGCTCTTGATCCTGCACACGATTCACGACCATCTGGTGGGTGTCGACCATGCGCATAAGAATGCCCGCTGCGCCTCGGGCGACGTGACGAAGAAGCTCTTCGAGCAGGGAGACCACAACTCCATTTTCGCCTACAACCGGGACGAGTACGAAGCCGCGCTCGCCCAATGGTTGTAGCGTCCATCGCGATGAGATCCGCCAGAACACCACGAGCGCGGCCGTCGCCGCCGCACAACCCGGCGAGTCGACCCTCGATTTCGATCACGACACGCGCGAAAGGACGACCGACGTCGGCGCGGACCAATGTCCTTAGGACGTTCGGTACGCCGAGTTCGAGCTTGTCATGCGATGCTGGCCGCCGTCATTCGGATCACTCCGGGTCGTCGAGCCACGTATCCTTCTTCAGCAATAGGTGAGCCCCCCAGGTGCAGGCGATCTGGAGCAAGAAGGCCAACGCCATGGCTGCCGTTTCAAGAATTCCGATCTCGGTCGAAGCCGGCAGGACCTTGTGGAATACGGTAGCTACCAGTGCTGCGAAGAGCCAGCCTCCTGCGACGATCAAGAGATCACGCCAGCCCACCAATGTGCCACGAAGAATAATCAGGGTTACGAAAGAGACGAGCGCCCCAAGCCATCCCACGAAGATGAAGAACATCACGAATTCGAAGAAAAAGCGAGATACGGGGTCTGTTGGGGTGTACATCGGCTGAATCGTGGCGAGTTCGACGGCGTCGAATCCGTGTGATTCGGCCCACGTTGCGAGCTCGGGGCTGTCGATGTCTTGCACGTATGCGAACTCCCATCGGTCGTCGATCGCGCGGGCCAGTTCGGGCTCGCCGCTCTCTCGGATCAGCTCGGCGACGGCACAGTGCACCCCGCGATCGTCGATGAATCGAGGTTGACGAGAAGGATAACCATCACCCGGTGTGCGCCGGGGGAACACGCCTGCCTCAGCGTATTCTTCGAGGTGATCGAGCGCCTCGAGACGTCGTCGACGTTCTTCGGTTGAGAGGCTGCTGGTATCGGCCCCGCGCAGCAATCCGACGACATGAATCAGATGGGTGCGAATTCGGGCGACCTCGTCGGCCGATCCAGGCGGCGTATCGTGGGCCGCCTGCCAGCTCGCGTCACCAATGATGGCGTTGACTGGCGCCTTCGTGGCGCTCGCCGCGGGTGCGTTCAGGCTGACGAAGAAGAGCGTCAGTAAACCAAGAATGATCGACAACGAGAAGTGAGGGCGCAGTTGCATATTCGTTCCAGAGCATGAGACATGGACGCACGAGCAGTCACGTCGTGGGAATATGAGCAACATCGATGCCAGGAGCTTTCGCAGCGAACGGTCAAGTTTCGGATTCTATCAGAGCACGCGGAGCCCATTCTAATCCGCGATTGCGCGAATTCAGCCGCCGTCCGGGAGACTGTACTGATCGTTAAAACGTTTATAAGGAGCGCGCTTAATGTACACGGGGTGTACAGTTAGTGTTTAATCCCGAAAAGACCGATGTCGATGAGATCCTTGCGCCCGGTCGATGGTGTGGCGGTCGGAAACAACGAAGTTCGGCGTGATGCGAGAGCTTCTGCGCGAGGCGCCAGTGCGGATCGCCGAAATGCGGCGGCAGAAGCACCCGGTCTCGCAGGTTCCCGAGGTTGAGAATCTAAACGAGCTCCATGAGGCCGCCCGTCGTTGCAGGGCATGCGGGATCTGCGAGCTGGCAACGCAGACCGTTGTCCGGGACCCCGAGAACTCATTCATCGGGGTGAGGCCCGGGGATTTCCGGCTCTCCGGTGGGCGCCTGATAGACCGGAGCCTCGAGATTCAAGAGCCGCAGAGGAGCCGCGCACGATTCGAATTCACCATCGTCATAGGTAGGCAGGTCGGGCCGTGCGTCAGCCCATACAATCGATGCCGAAGCGTCCCAGCACTCGTCGATCAAGAATTCATTGATCTGTAGACTTCCACCGGTGATGCGACCCGATGCACGGCCCGCGGTATCGGCTGTCCAGGCGGTGTCGAGTGTGACTCGCTCGAGGGGTTCGCCGTCTTCGCGGAAATCTGAAAGCGAGCTGAATTTGAAGCGGCCAGCCCCATTATTGAGCTGCGTGTAGGAGTAGAGTGAATGGGTGCGCGTCGTAGCGTCTTCTTCGAGCACGTCGAGCAACGCAACCCGCACCTGTCGGATGCGATTGAATGAGCGAAACGCGATCGCGACATTGCCTTCGGCGTCGGTATTCTCGTCGATCTTGCTCAATTCGGTGAGGTCGAAGCGAATGATGCCGCTTCCCTGTTGGCGTCCGTCGAGTCGCTCGGAGCGATCATATTCGCCCGAAAAAACGGCGGTGAGTTCGTCTTGACTGGGGCCGGCCTGCAAAATGTATCGCAGGCGGTTCTCGTCGACGCGTTCGATGGCAAAGATGCGCACTGCCTCAGGAGTAGGGTCCTCCCAGAGCCAGACATCGTTTTCGAACGAGGTCGGGGGAAACGCTGCGATGGCTTCCACCAGTGCGAGCTGCTCGAATAGGATTCGGTTTGTGCCCCTTACCGTGGCGCGCGTGATGGCCGCCATGCTCGATGGGTCTCCGACCAGGGCTCGGGCCTCGAGCTCGGGTGTAGCCACCAGGAGGTCATCGTCCCCGTAGACGATCTTGACCGTGTCGTACTCGACGGTTTCGGGAATGTCGGGCATGGGCTCGGTGGTCTGCGCGCCGCAGCTCGAAAGAGCCATGCCGAGTGCGCATGCAGAGAGCGATTGGGTCAGGGACTTGAATTTCATCGTAAACCTCGGTTCTACACTTCATTCTACTCGCAGGTGCCTCACGCGCCAGAGCCGCCCCCCGCAGGAGGCGGCCTCATCCAACGCCGGCTTTTCTCAGCCTTGTTCGGCCGGGTGAGCGGCCGGGACCGCCGGGTCCTCGTCAGGCAGTTCGGCCTGGTGCTCGGGAATATGCAACGTGGTCGGCAGATTCAGGCAGCTCACCGGATCGCCACTCTCGTGGGTCATGGTGGGCATCTCGATTTTCTCGTAGCCCTTGATGAGGTTCGAATCCCAGCACTCGCCGATGGTCCAGTAGTCGACTTCCAGACTTCCACCGAAGGCCGTCGCGTGTCCAACTCCGCTGTAATCGTTGCGCCAGACGGTATGGACGGCGACATTCTCGAGGGGGGCTCCGTCTTTGCTGATGTCGGACTTCGAGAACCACGCCATTGCGCCGGCCCCATCAGGCAGCTGGGTGTACTTGTATTCGGCCGCGGGCGGGAAGTCCGGGTCATCGGGCGAGCTCACATCGAGCATGCGGACATGTACCTGTCGGACGCGAGCGATGCGGCGAAAGGCCACGCGTGCAGTACCTGAGACGCCTTCTTCGGGTTTGATAGTGTTGTAGTTCGAAAAGTGGAAGCGCACGATGCCGAATCCCTGCTTTCCGAGCTGTGCCGGACGCGTATCGATGCGCACGACATGCCCGTCGACAATCGGCAGGAGTTGCAGCCCACCATCTTCAGCCGTACCGCCGAGAACGTTATAGTCGAATCTCACGCCTCGTGGTGTTTCGCTACGCTCGACTTTGACGCGGAAGAAGTCTCCCTCGTCGTCCTTTCCTTCCCAGATGGCGCGATTGGGCCCGACGTACGAGGGTGGCAGGCTCGTGACGAATCGCATGATCGCCAGATGGTGATACATGAACGTATTCGTTCCGGTGATGGCATCGACCGTCAGGCCTGCAGTCGTCGCCGGTTCGCCAGCCAGTCCCAGTGCATTCGCGGAGACTTCGAAGTCCATCGCGATGTCGTCTTCCGAGACGAGTGCAGAGCGGAAGGTCTCCGCGTCCTTGGATTCCATCGAGCGAGGCGAGACGGACGAGCCGTCGTCCTGGCCGCACGCGCCAAGCGCGAAGGCCGCGATGAGGGGGAGAATCAATTTCGAGGTCCAGTTTTTCATCTTCGACTCCTTGGTCAGTCGTGGGTTTCAACTTCTGCCGTAACGAAGAGCAAGGGTCTTGCCAGGATTGCCAAAAACCTGTTAAAAAAATAAAAAAATAATACAAATCAATGTTTTACGAGAACGGGTGGCACCCGGGTGAGCCATTTCTAGAGACGGTTTTTGCTATAAATGTCAAAAATGACAGGGTGGATTGTCAAAATGGTTTTGACATTTATGGCGGTCGTGAGACCATTCTGACATGCGTGATCTGGTTCAATATTTCATCGACTACGGCACGAGACT
>CAYFTY010000244.1:0-6519 GCA_964346045.1 uncultured Bradymonadales bacterium
CGCCCGCCGGCAGCCAGCCGAGGATGACGGCGAAGAGCATGATCAAGATCAGCCGCCACGGGCGGTCTGGCGCGTTTCATCGCCAATGAGGCCGATGTCATCGACGAGGTGGACGATATGCTCACGCTCGAAGGACTTCGTCTGCTCTATGAAAATGGGAGAAGCGAACTCGGGTGAAGGTGCGATGAATCAGACGCAAGCGTTGACGCCCCGGCTTCGGTCTTGTACACAAGCGAACTTCGTACGATACGCAATGGCCGTTGCGTTGGGCTGTTTGGAGGCTTCATGAATATCGGATACGTATCCGTTCTACTTTTGGTTTTCGCAATCGCGCTCCTTGCTTACGGCGCATATGGCGTATCCAAATACGCATTTCGCATCAGTTCGGGAAAGGGGATGGCAACGTTGCTCTTTCCTCCTTACACATTCTATTTCTCGTTCTACGAGCTCGAAGAAGAGGGAAAGGAATTTCCGATCTTTTTGTGGATGTGGGGACTGGTGATCACGATCGTTGTCGCTGCTGTTTTCTGGCAGCCACTCCAATACGTCGCGACCGGACGCGCAGCCGAGTTGAGCGAGCCTGTCGGTGTGGATGCAGCGGTTGAGAAGTACAAGGACCAATCGGGCACGGTCGCCGAGGCTGACGACGACGAAGAGCCTGAAGACAAAAACGAGCCTGCCGAAGAAGTGGCTGCGACCAATAACGCAACCACCAATACCAACGGCAACACGGCTGGATCGACAGCGGGGGATACGGCGGGCGCCACCAACGGCGAGGACGCTGCCGCGAAAGAGGCTCCCAAAGAGGCCGAATCGCCCTAGCGTGCCACCTGAACGCAATGTGACGCCGACTCGATGGAGTCGGCGTTTTTGCTTCTTGACCGTGCATCACGGCAGACGGCAATCTCGATTGACAAGTCGGCGCGACGACCGATACCTTTCGCGCATACACTCACCGCCACGGATGGGCTAGATCGTATGGCCAAAAAGGGATCGACGCGCCGGACTTCGAATAAACGAGGAGCACGCAAGGGCCTTCGTCGTAGCAAGACGATCGCGCTCAAGAAGCTCACCGAAGAAGAGCGAAAGCAGACCGAGAAGGTGCTCTCCGAAATGGAGCATCTACGGCCGAAGTCTCGTGAAGACTGCCGTACGTCGGATCGACCCTGCCCGTTTGTTTCGTGCAAATACCATCTCTATCTCGATGTGAATCCGCATACGGGCTCGATCAAGATGAACTTCCCGGACCTCGAAGTCTGGGAGCTCTCCGAGACCTGTTCGCTCGACGTTGCGGACCGCGGTGGCATTACGCTCGAAGAAGTCGGCGAGCTTTTAAACCTGACGCGAGAGCGCATCCGTCAGGTCGAGTCGGCTGGACTCGACAAGCTGCGTATGGGATACGACGACGAGTGAGGGCTGCGTCACGCAGACCCCTTTGGTCGACCCCAAATCCCACGAATCCATGACCTATCCAAAGAAGGACCGCTGGGCGCTGATTAGCGTTTCGGACAAGACCGATGTATCGGAATTTGCTCGAGCGCTCGTCGAGCATGGCTACGGAATTCTATCGACAGGCGGAACAGCCCGCGCCATCGCCGATGCGGGGGTCCCGGTTACGAGAGTCTCTGAGGTCACCGGGTTTCCCGAAATCATGGATGGTCGCGTGAAAACGCTGCACCCCTTGATTCATGGGGCGCTCCTGGGCCGCCGCGATGTCGATGAACACGTCGAGGCCATGCACGAACACGGCATCCCCGATATTCGTCTGGTTGCGGTGAATTTATACCCATTCCGGGAAACGATTGCGCGCGACGGCGTCAGCCGCGAAGAGGCTATTGAAAATATCGATATTGGTGGCCCGACCATGGTGCGCGCCGCTGCCAAGAATGCAGCACATATCACCGTCGTCGTCGACCCGGACGATTACGCGAGGGTTGCGAGTAGCATGCCGCAGGGGCCAGGCGAACGTCTGAGACAGGACCTTGCTCTCAAGGCGTTTCGGCACACGGCCGAATACGACCGCACGATTTCGGAATACCTGCAGGGAAGCGATGATGCGGCCGACTTCGAACTCAGCCTCTTGAAGACCGAAGACCTCCGCTACGGCGAGAACCCCCATCAGAGGGCTGCGCTCTATCGGACTCTCGACGCAGCGCCACATGGCGGTCTCACACAGCTCCACGGCAAAGCACTGAGCTACAATAATATCGTCGACCTCGATGCGGCGCTCGAACTCGTCGGCGAATTTCGTGAGCCTGCCGTAACAGTCGTCAAACATACCAACCCTGCTGGTTGTGCAGTTGCAGACGCAATCGACACAGCGTTTGAGGATGCGTTGGCGTGCGATCCAATGAGCGCGTTTGGAGGGATCTTTGCCTTCAATCGAGGCGTGACCCCCGGCATTGCCGAGAAAATCAACGAGGGTTTCTACGAGATCGTTGCGGCTCCTTCATTCGAGCCCGCGGCGCTCGAAATCCTGAAACGCAAAAAGAACCTGCGTCTGCTCGAGGTGCCCTTCGACCGATTCCGCCCCGGACACGTGATTCGCGCAACGACCCTGGGATACCTCATTCAAAGTGCCGACCCGCGTGTCGAGCTTGAACGCGGGGATGTCGAGGTTGCAACCGAGCGCGAGCCTTCAGACCAGGAATGGGTCTCGCTTTTTTTCAACGGGCGCGTCGCCAAGCATGTGAAGTCCAACGCCATCGTCATCGGTGCGGGGACCCGAACGGTGGGTATTGGAGCAGGCCAGATGAGTCGTGTCGATGCGGTCGAGATCGCAGTGAAAAAGCGGCGGTCCGAGCCCGACGGAATGGTCCTGGCAAGCGATGCTTTCTTCCCCTTCCGAGACGGGGTCGACGCTGCGGCTGAGGCAGGTGTTCGCGCAATCATCCAGCCCGGTGGCTCCAGAAACGATCCCGAGGTCATCGAGGCCTGCAATGAACACGGTATCGCCATGGTAATGACCGGCCGAAGACACTTCAGACACTGAGACGACGATGAAACGTTATCTGGTTATTGGAAGCGGCGGTCGTGAGCACGCGATCGCGTGGAAGCTCGCCCAGGGTGGGACGCATGAGGTCTGGGTCTCCCCCGGAAATCCCGGTATCGCTGCCGACGAATACATCAGAGGCTGCATCGATCACGATCTCACTGACCTGGAAGCCGTGGCGTCATGGGTCGAGCAGGAGTCGATCGATCTAACGGTAGTCGGGCCAGAGGCGCCACTATGTGCTGGCATCGTCGACCATTTTCGTGCGCGCGGGCTCGCGATTTTTGGGCCGTCACGAGCGGCTTCCGAACTCGAGGGATCAAAAGCTTTCGCCAAAGAGATCATGGATGCGGCAGGGGTCAAGACCGCTGAGTATCGAGTGTTTTCGGCCCTCGACGACGCTCTCTCGCACATCGAAAAAGCATCCCACCCACTCGTGATCAAGGCCGATGGACTCGCGGGTGGCAAAGGCGTGGTCATCTCCCACGATCGTGAGACGAGCGCGATGACCCTGAAGAGCTTCATGATCGAAGAGCGCTTTGGTGATTCGTCGACGCGGGTAGTGATCGAGGACTTTCTCGAAGGCCCCGAGATGTCGTTCATTTGCATCACCGACGGCACGCGGATTCTGCCGATGGCGACCAGCCGCGATCATAAGCGGCTCGAAGACGGCGACGAAGGACCGAACACGGGCGGAATGGGCGCCATCACTCCGTCGCCCGACGAAGACCAGGTCTCTCGAGAGAATCTGATCGATGAAATTATTGCACCTGTTCTCGGGGTCATGCGCGAGCGAGGAATGCCTTTTTCGGGTTTTCTCTATGCGGGTTTGATGCTCACCGAAGACGGTCCCTACGTCCTCGAATTCAATGTTCGGCTCGGCGACCCCGAGACGCAGCCACTACTCTTCGCGCTCGATGGTAGTCTGAATCAGGCCCTCGAAGAGGTGGCCGCCGGAAGACTCGAAGTCGAATCGCTCGGCGCGTTCGGGCATGCATGCTGTGTAGTGCTGGCCTCACGCGGGTATCCACTTGCTGCTGAGACGGGTCATGTCATTCACGGGCTCGATCGCGACCTCGGCGAAGACGTGAAAATCTTTCACGCTGGGACGGGCCTCGATGAGAATGGCCATTTCATCAACTCGGGCGGGCGCGTTCTGGGGGTAACGGCCCGGGCTTCGAGCACTGAGGAGGCGATGAAGCGAGCCTATGAGGCGGCGTCTACCATCCAATGGGAAGGCGTCCACTATCGTTCGGATATCGGCGCCTGACGAAAATCGATGTGCAACGCTTGAAGTGTGCCTCGCATCGATCTACAAGCAGACTGACTGAATGGCGATTCATTCGAGGAGAAGAGATGACCAGCCCACTTACAAAGCTCACCGAAGACGAGAAGATGTTTCAGCAGTCCATTCGCGAATGGGCTCGAAACGAGGTTGGCCCACGGGTCATGGATATGGACGAGGCGTCAAAACTCGATCCGGCCATTATCGAATCTGCCTTCCAGATGGGATTGATGGGGATTGAAGTGCCCGATCAATACGGGGGCGTCGAAAGCTCGTTCACGACCGCCATCATTGCGATCGAAGAGATTGCTCGAGTCGACGCCAGTGTTTCGGTCTTCGTCGACGTGCAGAATACGCTCGTGAATAACGCGCTGACGAATTGGGCCAACGACGAGCTCAAAGAGAAGTACTTCCCCAGGCTCACGAGTGAGTGGGTCGGAAGCTACGCGCTAAGTGAGCCTGCGAGCGGATCGGACGCGTTTGCATTGAAGACGACCGCAGAAGATTGCGGCGATCATTGGAAGCTCAACGGCAACAAGCTCTGGATTACAAACGGTGCCGAGGCAAGCTTTTATATCGTCTTCGCCACGGTTGATGCCGAGAAGGGCTACAAGGGGATTACAGCCTTCATCGTCGAGCGCGGCTTCGAGGGTTTTTCGGTGGGCAAAAAAGAAGACAAGCTCGGGATCCGGGCCTCGTCGACCGTCGAGCTCATTCTCGAAGACTGCGTCGTGCCCAAAGAGAACGTGCTGGGCGAAGTTGGTCGAGGTTATAAAGTCGCCATCGAGACCTTGAATGAGGGGCGAATCGGCATTGGCGCCCAGATGATTGGGATCGCCCAGGGGGCGTTTGACGCCGCCATGAAACATATCGTCGAACGCAAGCAGTTCGGACGACGCATCGCCGACTTTCAGGGTGTGCAGTTCCAGTACGCAGAACTAGCCACCAGCATCGAGGCCGCACGCTTGATGGTCTACAACGCGGCTCGTCTGAAGGATGCCGGAGAGCCATTCGTCAAAGAGGCGGCGATGGCGAAGCTCTATTCGAGTCAGGTCGCAGAAAGCGTCGCTTCGAAATGCATCGAGCTGCACGGAGGGGTTGGTTTCACCCGTGAATTTCCGGCCGAGAAATACTACCGGGATGCCAAGATCGGATCGATCTACGAAGGCACCACCAACATGCAGCTTCAGACCATCGCCAAACTCATCGTTTCGGATTACGCGTGATGTACAGCCGTGAAGATGCCGCCGCCGAGATGATCGCGGCGGCGCGCGCCTTCTACGATTTCGGCTGGCTTCTAGGAACGAGCGGCAACCTCTCCACACGTCTCGACCACGAACGATTTTTGATCACGGCATCGGGGCGCAACAAGGGAGAGCTCAGGCCTGAGGATTTTCTCGTGTGTGACGCGACCGGAACCCCGGTCGATGCCTCGAGCCCACGTCCATCGGCCGAAACGGCAGTACACGTCGAACTCTACCAGAAATTCGAGGGCGCAGGTGCGATCTTTCACGTGCATGAGATCTTCGCGGCTCTCTGCAGCGACGAAGACTCGACGGCCGGAGCGACAATTTTTGAGTCGGTCGAGATGATCAAAGGGCTCGATGTCTGGGCGCCCGATGCCGTCGTACACGTGCCTATCGTCGAAAATTTTCACGATATTCCGCGACTCGCGAAGGCGGTCTCGGCCGCAGCGACAGAGCGTGTACCTGCGGTCATGGTGCACAACCATGGCTATTATGCCTGGGGGAAATCGTCCGCCGAGGCTCGGCGGCACGTAGAGACACTCGCCTACCTCTATCGCTACTCGTGGGAAAGACGGCAGAGACGCTGACGTCATGAGCGAGTTGTAGAGTGGTGTGCAGGGCGAGCACGCCCGCGTTGGTTTCAGAAGAGGGGGACCTTGGGTTTCTCTTCTTTGGGCTTTTCAGTCGGCTCGATGTCGACCCAACCCGGATCGGCCGGCTTCTCTTCTTCGGCCGGTTTCTTCTCTTCGGCCGGCTTCTTCGCTGCGGCCGGCTTCTTCTCTGCGACTGGTTTCTTCTCTCCCGGGTCTGGATCTGGCTCAGGCTTGTCGTCGGTAATGGGGCGCTCACCGGGGGTGTCGTCCTCAAGCTTGACGAGCTCGACTTTTTGCTCGGCCGGTCCTCGGGGCGCGAACGTTACCGTCGCTTCTTCGTATCCTTCGTCCTAGGAATAGTGCAGATGAAGTAGCTATCACGTGGGGGGAGCTGGTGGTGAG
>CAYFTY010000245.1:0-6490 GCA_964346045.1 uncultured Bradymonadales bacterium
AGGGATGGTCGCCCTGGGAATTTCAGGAGCAAACCTGGGCGGCGAGCCTCGCGGGCGAGAGCGGGCTTTTGCACGTCCCTACGGGTTCGGGAAAGACTTATGCCGCATATCTCGGGCCACTCGCCCGGATTGCTGCAGCCCCCGGCCCCGGTCTGCGCCTCGTGTATATCTCACCGCTTCGCGCCATGGCTCGCGATATCACGGCGGCTCTGAAGCGCCCCGTCGAAGAACTCGAGCTGGATGTTTCTGTGGGCAGTCGCACGGGCGATACATCGAGCGCCGAGCGACGGCGGCAAAAGAAGCAGATGCCGAACGTGCTCGTCACGACCCCCGAGTCGCTCTCGTTACTCTTGAGCTACGCCAATGCACAGCGCTTTTTTTCGAGGGTGGAGACCATCATCGTCGATGAATGGCACGAGCTCATGGGATCCAAGCGCGGCACTCAATTCGAACTTGCAGCGGCACGGGTGCGAAGATGGGCACCAGCATCGAGCACCTGGGCACTCTCGGCGACCATTGCCAATCTAGAAGAAGCTTCGCGCCTGGCCGTCGGAACCCGCGTCGAGCATCCAAGAATCGTCACTGCGGATATCGAGCGGCCCACCATTCTGGATGTGATCCATCCTTCGAAGATCGACACCTTCCCCTGGTACGGGCATATGGGTCTGAACATGCTCGACCGGGTCGTCCAGGAGCTCGATCCCGACGTTTCGACGCTGTTTTTCACCAACACGAGAAACCAGGCCGAACGTTGGTATCAGGCGATTCGCGAGGCCCGGCCCGAATGGGAGCCCCGAATGGGGCTTCATCATGGTTCGATTGACCTCGATCTGCGCCGCGAGATCGAATTCGGCCTCAAATCGGGAGAAACGACTCTGGCCGTCTGCACATCTTCGATGGATCTGGGGGTCGATTTTGCCCCGGTCGAGCGGGTCTTTCAGGTTGGCTCGCCCAAAGGCATCGACCGCATCATGCAACGGGCCGGACGCTCGGGTCACAGGCCCGGGGAGACCTGTCGGATCACCTTCGTGCCGACCCACGCCCTCGAGCTTTTCGAACTCGCCGCACTGCGTCGGGCGCTGAAGGCCGGGCAGATCGAAGAGCGGATTGCACCTCGCAAGCCACTCGATGTGCTCTCGCAACATATGGTCACCTGCGCGCTCGGCGGTGGTTTCCGCCGCGATGAGTTTCTCGACGAAATCCGTGGGGCGGGTTCGTATGAAGACCTCACCGAAGACGAATTTCAATGGACGCTCGACCTCGTCGAACACGGCGGAGACACGCTTGCGGCCTACCCCAACTACCACAAGCTCGAAGTCGACGAAGACGGCATCTATCGGGTTCCATCTCGTCGTCACGCGAGGATGCATCGGTCGAATATCGGGACGATCACTTCGGCGACGTCGATTCGGCTGAAGTTTCTGAACGGCTCGTCGCCCGGTCATGTCGAGGAGTCGTTCATTTCACGGCTGCAGCCCGGCTCTCGATTTGTTTTCTCGGGGCGCGTACTCGAATTCGTGAAAATCCACGAGATGCAGGCATTCGTTCGGGTGGCAGACGGGACAAAGCCCGACTCGACACCACGTTGGATGGGAGGCCGCATGCCGTTGTCGACCCAGCTCGCGGACTCGTTACGGGAGGTATTCGACGCGGCGAGAAACGAACGTTACCACGAGCCCGAGGTGGTCACGGCGCTGTCGATCATCGAGCGACAGTCGGCCATTTCGACGCTTCCGGCGACCGAGCGACTGCTCGCCGAAACCATGTTGACTCGCGACGGGCATCATCTCTTTCTCTACCCTTTTGCAGGACGACTGGTGCACGAAGGCCTCGCAGCGCTTCTGGCCTATCGCTTTGGTCGATTCGAGCGTGCGACCTTTTCTCTATGCGTCAATGACTACGGCATCGAGTTCGTCTGCCCCGAGCCTTTTCGCTACCGAGACGCACTGCGCGATCCTGAGATTTTTTCGACCGTCGACCTCGAAGAAGATGTGCTCGAGGCGATCAATCTCGGCGAGCTCGCGCGGCGCCAGTTTCGAAAGATCGCTCGAGTCGCGGGGCTGGTTTTCGACGGTTATCCAGGAAGCCGCAAAAGCCTGAAACAATTGCAGACGAGCGCCGGACTTCTCTACGACGTCTTTCGTCGGTACGACCCCGACAATCTCTTGCTCGAGCAGGCCGACCGGGAAGTTCTCGAGCTTCAGTTCGAACGCGAACGGCTTGTCGCCACACTCGAGCGCATGTCGCAGAGCGGCATCGATTTCGTTGCGATCGACGAACCCACGCCGCTGGCATTCCCGCTCCTCATTGATAGGATTCGTGCTCGTGTCTCGACCGAGAGTTTGCTCGAGCGAATCGAACGGATGAAAAATCAATGGATGAGCGCTGGCTGACGATTCGGGGGGAACGCCTCTTCGTACATCCCGAGCGCGCCCTGGCCTGGCCGGATGGTGGTTGCGCGTTCGTGGCCGATGTTCACCTGGGAAAGAGCCAGCATTTTCGCGACCATGGCGCAGCCGTTCCCGAAGACCTTTCGGATTCACTCTCACGCCTCACGCGCATTGTCAGAGAGACGCAGTCCGAACACCTCTACATCCTGGGTGATTTCGTCCACACCTCTTATGCGATCACGCCCACGATCGAGAAAGCGCTTCTGAACTGGCTGACTGAGCTCGACGCCGCGGTCACCATCGTGATGGGCAATCATGACCGTGGTATGGGGGCGACCTTTCGGCGATGGGGAATGTCTGTGAGCGCCGAATCGATGGCGATCGAGCCCTTTGAGCTCGCTCACGAGCCTGGCCCGAGCGAGCTCTTTCGCATCGCTGGACATGTCCACCCGACCTTTGTGATGCGCGCCGGAGCTGACCGCATACGACTCCCCTGCCTCTGGGTCGGTGCAGACTCAGCCCTTCTGCCGGCCTTCAGCTCGTTTACATCAGGGCTCAAACAGCGACGCGGCGACGCCGACGTCTTCGTCTTCTTCGACGGTGATGTTCGACGTGTCTGAGTACCCCAGAGGCCTCACACGTGTCTGGCCCGAAACCGGCGAGAGCTCCGGATGCTCTTCGAGCTCCGAATATGGGACCACCGGTAGACTTCTCGTATTGCCGGGCGTCTCAGGCCTGGCCGTGCGCCAATCCATCTCGAGGAGGGCTGGAGAGGACTCGACCGTTTCGATTGTGGCAAGAATGTCTCGATCGTTGGATCCATGTCACGAAAAATCTGTGGCGACCATGCCCCAACTCGTGGTAGGATCCACGAAAGGTCACCACAACATGCCGGCAAACGGTCTTTTTGAACGACTGGCACCAAATTTGCTGACTAGTGTTCACGTTGGAAAAGCATCGCTGTGATGCGAGTGCCTAAATCGCTCACAGCATTTATAAACGCGGGTTGAGGGACCCGGAACTAAACAAGAGAGGGCAGTTATGAAGAAACTAGCAGTGATGATCGCAACGGTCGCACTCGGAATGATGACGTGGGGCAGCAATGCGTATGCGCAGGTTGACCCCGGGTTCGAATGTGACAACCAGTTCGGAGATTGTGGTACGCCAAACCTCTCCGGTGGAGGTTGTGGATGCGGTGGCGGCTCGATCCTCATCAACAACACCGACGTGGGCGACACCTACCAGTTCGCCGATGATTTCGACGACGACGGATGGGAAGACAATTCCGACAATTGCCCCAAGCTCGGTAACTTCGACCAGGCCGATTCGGATGGCGACGGCGTCGGTGACGCCTGCGACCTCTGCCCCGGCACGCCCGACGCGGGCCAGATGGACCTCGATGGCGACCTGCTCGGTGACGCATGCGACCCCGACATCGACAACGACGGCCTGCTGAACAAAGACGATAATTGCCCGAATACCCTGAATCCGATTCCCGCAGGACTCACCGTTCAGCCCGACATGGACGGTAACGGACTCGGCGACGCGTGTGACGACGATATCGACGGAGACGGACTCCCTAATCTCGAAGACGGATGCCCGCTCGACGCACAGATTACCACTCCAACCCAGGACCAGCAGGCGACCTGCTTCCCGGATAGCGATGGCGATGGACTGCACGACTTCACCGACAACTGCCCGCTGCAATTCAACGCCGACCAGGCAAACTTCAATGGCGGTGAGTTCGGCGACGCATGCGACCCTGACATTGACGGCGACGGAATCGTCAACGTTCTCGACAACTGCGAACTCTCGCCCAACGAAGGACAGGTTGACATGGACCGCGACGGTCTCGGAGACGACTGTGACCCGGGCTTCTGCTTCGTAGTCTTCGGAGACGAGTCCAACTGTCTCGATCCTTCGGCCGGCTTCCAGATCTACAGCCCGGCACTTCTGGGTGAGACCACGCAGCCGACCCTCCTTCGCCTCTTCGCGAACCGCGAAAACCAGGCGATGACCTACAGCTGGCGTGTCATTGACGCGCCCGAGGGTGCGGACTACAAGCTCGAAAATGCGGCCGGCACGGTGACCATCTCGTCGCCCTACGAGTACCGCTACCTTCAGAACGAAGCCGCTGTCCTCTATGGCACCACCCCCGGTGAGTACACCGTGGAAGTCAGTGTCGAGACGGTCTGGGAAGACCGCGTCTCGGGCGTCGTCAATGACCGTTCGAGCTTCCAGACGGTCGTGACGCTCCAGGGCGAGGAAGGTGACCTTCCAAACTCGAGTGGCGACTCGGCCGGATGCTCGTCGACCACGGCTAACGGAACCACTGGCGGACTCCTCGTCCTCCTCGGTCTCGTCGGTCTGATGTGGCGTCGACGCAAGGCTAGCTAATCCGTCCTGGTGGGCGGCTGGCGGAGGCACCTGCTGCCCGCCCGCCTGACCCGGGTCTCTCGTAGCCTGCCCCCTCTCGGGGCAGGTTTTTTTTATTCTTTTTTTCAACCGCCCGGTGACCTTCCCAACCGGGATGAACGCCTCAAACGAAAACGACTTAAACCCATGATCTCACTCGTCTTTTTCTCAGGCCAAAAAAGATTTGAACAGGGAGCCGAGATCGCACGCCGATCGATTGCACCGCAGCGGCAGAAGTCGTAAAATTAGAAGAGGATTCACGGGCAACCCAAGGGCAGATGATGCGACCGCTACCTTTACTTTCGAAGATCGCACTTGCCATCGTCGCGGCGACGTTGCTTGCAAGTTGCACCGAAACCGGACTCGAGCGTCCACCGCCCGAGGAACCCCCCGACCTGGATAATCTTCTGCGCATCAAAGGCGAATTCTGCACCGAGCCGAGCGCTGACATCGTCTTTCCGGTCAAAGTGCTCTACATCATCGATCAGAGTGCCTCGCTTCAATGCACGGACAGTCAGAATCGCCGCTTCGAAGCCCTGAACACCTCGATCAACGATCTGCTTTCGTCGCAGCGAAACGCCCAGTTCGGCTTCATCGGATTTTCTTCCTGGGCGCGCGAGCAGGAATTCACCCGCAACCGAGATGCCATCGCCAACTTCGTCGACCCCGCAGCGGGTCTCGGCCCGGCCACCGACTATCAGGGCGCGCTGGCGACCGCGATCAAAATCATCGAACAGGATATTCTGGACACCGGTGGCCCCGAACGAGCTCGAACCCGCTACATTGTCAATTTCGTCTCGGATGGAGTGCCCGAGCCTCGATGTCTCGCAGGCTGCGAAGACACAATATCCGACTGTTCCGATGGCGAAGACAATGATGGCGACGGCCGTACCGACGGCACGGACCCCGACTGCGCGAATATCAACGACAACTCGCTGCATCCCGACAACCTCTACGGCGTCTGTAATACCACGATGGAAGTCCCCGATGACGTCTACGTCGACTACTCGGGGATCTGTCCCGAATACAATCAACCACCACAGATCATACGTCGCGTCAGCCAGCTTCTCGAGCTCAAAGAGATTTACTCGGTGGGTGACGTCACCCTGAATTCCGTGCTTCTCTTCTCTCCTCAACCTGTCGTCGAAGGCATTTGTCCGGGCGCGAGCATGGCGTTTGGCTACGACCGCGAGCAGGCCACAGCGCTACTACAGGCGATGGCCAACGAGGGTAACGGCACCTTCCGTGACGTGAACCTGACCACCGATGTCGACTTCTTGAATTTCGAAGTGACGTCGATCAAGGCCGAGCAGACGCTCACCAGCCTTCATGCCTTCAACGAACATGCCCGGCTGCTCAAGACCGAGCTCTTGCCCGACAGCGACCGGGATGGGCTTTCGGACCAGGAAGAAATTGACCTCTTGACCCTGCGCGACGAATTCGACACCGATGGCGATAATTATGGAGACCTCTTCGAAGTCCGATGGTCGACCGAAGGGTTCGACCCCCGCGACGAACTCGCGCCGGCGCTCACGTGCGCCGACGACCGAGACGGCGATGGAGACCGACTCAGTGACTGCGAAGAAGAATTCATGGGCACAGACCCCTTGCAGCCTGATACCGATGGCGATGGCATCCTCGACTTCATCGAATTGATCTACCAGACAGACCCGCTCGTCGATGAC
>CAYFTY010000246.1:0-6482 GCA_964346045.1 uncultured Bradymonadales bacterium
GCTCGAAGTCGACCAGGCGCACGCGCCCACGCTTGCTGAGCTCGGTAGGCTCTACATGTCGACCCAGAACTGGGACGAGCTCCTGATCATTTACGAACAGCAATTGCAGCTGACGCACGAGCCGGAAGAACAGATCGCGATCTATGGCCAGATGGCTACCCTCCACGAAGAGCAGTTCGAGGACCTGGATCGTGCCGTCGAAGCGTACAACAACGTTTTGATGGTCGCGCCGGATAATCTGATGGCGGTTCGTGAACTCGAGCGGCTCTACCGGGGAACAGAGAACTGGTTTGACCTCGCCGATATCCTGCAGCGTCACTCGGATATCGTCGTCGAAGAGCCCGCGTCTCAGGCTGAGGTACTGACCGAGCTCGGTACGATTCAGCGTGATCACATCAATGATCCGAATGCCGCCATCGAAGCGTTCAACCGCTCGTTGCAGGCAGATCCCAATCAGCCGCAAGTCTGGCAGTCGATTGCGGCTCTCTACGACGAAACGGCCAACTGGCATTCGGCGATCGACGCTCTACGCAACCTCTCGAATCTGGTCGAGACTGACGAAGAAAAGGTCGATACATTGCACCGAATGGGCTTCATGTACGAAGCCAATCTGCAGGACGACGAGAGCGCCGAAGAGGTGTACTCGCAAGGTCTCGATCTCGTTCCAGGACACGAGCCGACCATTCTCTCGCTGCGTGATCTTTTCAGACGCAGGGGCGACTGGCAGGGGATGATCCGGGTCTTGAAGCATGCCGAAGAGGTCTCACGCGATCTGGCGAAAAAGGCCGAGTATCTCGCCGAGATTGGTCATGTGTACGAGAACGAGATGGACGACTCCGTCTCGGCGCTACACTACTACGAATCAGCCCTCGAGAATGACCCCGAGAATCTCGACGCTGCCGACCCGCTCATCGACATGTATGTGGGTGAGGCAAAGTGGGAGCGAGCAGCCCCTCTTCTCGAAAAGGTCCTCTCGGATAAGGAGGGTCGTGATGAAGACGAGATGCATCGCCGCTTTGTGCAGATGGCGCGGGTTTCGATGGAACTCGGACAGGAAGAACAGGCACTGAATGCCTTCCGTGAAGCGTACGAGATGGATCCCACGGACACGCAGACGCTGCGTGGCCTGAGTGAACTTCTCTACCGACGCGAAGAATGGGAGCAGGCCTTCAAGATCTTCCAGGCCATTCAATTCAATCACGCGGACGTTCTCGATGCCGACGAGATGGTCGAGGTCTATTACAAATCTGGCACCATCAAGCAGAAAGTCGGCGAGCCACGAAAGGCGATTCAGATGTTCCAGAAGGCTCTCGAGTACGAGCCGCAACATCTCCCGTCGCTGAACGCATTGGTCGAGAATTACGAAGCCCAGAACAACTGGAGTGAGGTCGTCAATGCGCTTGGATTCCTGGCGGATGCCGAAGAAGAACTGACGGTGAAATTCGCCCACCTCTCGCGCATCGGCGATATCTGGATGGAGCACCTTGGTGATCCAGGTTCGGCAACGCGGGCGTATCTGGAAGCCCTCGATATCGAGCCCAGCTCGGTCGTGATTCTGCGCAAACTGCTGAATATCTACACCAAGACGAGCCAGTGGAATGAGGCGGTTGAAATCCTCAAACAGCTCATCGAGCAAGAGAACGACCCGACTAAGAAGAGTAAATATCTCTACACGGTGGGTGTCCTCTATCGCGATGAGATTCGCGATGTGCAGGCGGCTGTGGATACCTTCGACGCCGCGCTCGATGCCGATGTGAAGCAGCTCAAAGCATTCGAGGCCATCGATCGAATTTTGACCACCGAGAAGGAGTGGAAAGAACTCGAACGCGCCTACCGACGCATGCTGCGACGCGTTGCAGAAAACGACGACGGCGAGATGGAAGGAATCAAGATTCTGCTCTGGCAGAACCTCGGTGAAATCTATCGAAGCCGGCTTGGCCACATGAAGAGTGCCATCCAGGCCTATGAAGCTGCCGTGGGTCTCAATCCCGAAGACCAATCGCTACGATTGATCCTCGCCGAGCTCTACGACCGGTCAGACGAAAATCCTGATGGTGCCATCGAGCAGCATAAGGAACTCATTAAGCTCGACCCCTTCCGCATCGAGAGCTATCGAGCGCTGTGGAAGGCGTACATGCAGAAGAAGCAGTACGATAAAGCGTGGTGTATGGCCGGTGCGCTCTCCTTCCTGCAGAACTCAAACGATACGGAAGAGAAGTTTTATCGACAGTATCTGGGAGCCAACCTGAAACGGTCGAAAGGCCAGTTCAATCAGGAGATGTACAAGCGCATCTATCACCCGGAGCAGGACATGCTCATCAGCATGATCATGTCGATTCTGGGGCAGGGCCTGCGTGGCTACTATGCCAGCAGCATCAAGGATTGGGGTCTGCACAAACGAAAGGACGTGCTCAGCCCCGACGAACAATTGATGTTCTGCAAAATCTACACGCACATGGCGCGGACGGAGGGCGTAATGCCCGCTCCGACCCTTTATCAAAAGCTCGACCAGGCGCTCGGGATGCGCAACGCCAATACTGAGCCGCCGTCGTTCGTCATCGGCGGAGACATGATGCAGGGCAAGTCCGACCGTGAACTCGCGTTCACGATTGCCAAGCAACTGTGCCTCGTGCGGCCTGAGCACTATCTGGCATCGACGCCATTCCCGACCGAAGTGCTCAAGATCTTCTTCATGGCTGCGATGCACGTCAGCGATCCGTCGCTGGGCATCGGTCAGACGCTCGGAGATCAGGGAGAGACCGTGATCAAAGAGATCGGTCGTATGCCCGGCCCCATGCAGATGCAGCTCCAGAAGCTCATGAAGTCGTATCTGGCCAAGGGTGAGAATCCGAATCTCTCGAATTGGTTGATCCAGGTCGATCACACGTCGACCCGCATGGGGCTGCTCCTCTGCGGAGACATCCACCAGGCTGCATCGAATATCAAAAACGATATGCAGCCGATCGGGAAGGCCACGGTCAAAGACAAGATTCGCGAGATGGTGCTCTTCTCGATCAGCGACGAATACTTCTCGCTTCGTCAACAGCTCGGACTTTCGATCGAGAGTCGCTGAACGAAGCTCGAGCGATCACCGGCCGACCTTGCGAATGCAGGTCGGCCTTTTTTCTGGGAGGCTCTTTTGCTGACGATCTGTCCCACACCGATCGGCAATCTCGATGATCTCACGACGCGCCAGCGCGATGCGCTTCTGAATGCCGACCTCATCGTGTGCGAGGATACGCGGGTCACGGGTAAGCTCCTCGAATTACTCGGGGTCGAGCGGGAGTCACGACCGCGGTTGATGTCGTTTCATGATCATACGCCCGAAGCCAAGCTCGCCGAGGTGATCGACATCGCCAGAGAACAGCATGTCGTTCTGGCCTGCGATGCAGGCACTCCCTCGATTTCTGACCCCGGCTTCGAACTCGTCCGCGCGGCATCTGCCGAGGGTATCGAGATCGTTTCTCTGCCGGGTGCGGTGGCGGGCATCGTCGGACTCGTGGCTTCGGGACTTCCGACCGACCGTTTCCTCTTTGCGGGCTTTTTGCCGTCGAAATCGGGTGCGCGGCGTGAAGCTCTGGAGAATCTCGAGGGTCCGACGATCGTACTATATGAATCCCCACATCGGCTCGTCAGGTTGCTCGAAGACGTCGTAAAGGTCTTTGGCGCCCACAGACCAGTCTATGTCGGACGAGAGCTCACAAAGATGCATGAGGAGCATCGGAGGGGGCGGGCGGATGAGCTTCACGCTGAGTTTTCGGCGCGAGACAAAATCCGAGGCGAGTGTGTCGTGTGTATCGGACCGAGTGCTCGCGGTCCGAAGGAAGGAGAGACCTCGGTCGAGGCTCGCGAGCTCGTGCGAATCCTCTACGAAGAAGGACTCTCGCCCAAACGCATCAAAGCAGTGGGTTCGAGAGTCCTCGGCATCTCGAAGTCGGACGTCTATGCACACCTCGAAGCGGTGCGCAAAGAGCAGGGCGACTGAGGCTCTCAGAACTGCAGGGCAGCCGTGAGGATGATCGTCCAGGTGTTGTACGCGGTGACTCGGAAACGGTTACCGACCTGATCGTAAGCCGGGTTATGAACCGGATTTTTCTCGAGCGCAGCGTCGGGGCCCTCGAGGTCGACCGTATTATCGTCTGTCGTCTCTGTATCGACATCACGACCGGTACGAGCGTTGGTGAGGTAATGCTCGAGTTGGTGAGTTAGACCGACTGACGCTTTGAACTGGAAGTACTCCACCGGCTGCAGATAGAAGCCCACCATTCCGGCAAATGTCGCGTAGCTCTCTGTCGTCATGATTCCGTCGTTGATGTAGATAGTTTCATCATCACCGGTGGCGATCGGCTGGTTGAGATCGTAGACGGGGTTGGGCTGTGCATTCGAGGGCTGGCGTACGATCCATGAGCACGCGACATCATCGGGATTCGTGAGAGTGCCAGTGTTGTCGTATCGCGGCAGAACGTCAGCCACGGTGCGTCCATTACACTGACTCTGTCCGAAGTGGTCGAAGAGGGGCGTGTAATCTCGTCCCTCGCTCGTAAAGCCAAAATTGAACCGAAGGTCAATCCCATACCGGACGCCTTTTGCGGGCTCCTCATGAGGGATGAATTCAGTGCCTACTGTAATCTTTCCGGATTGTGGCGGGTTCGCAAAGACCTGACCATTATTCTGACTGTCGACTCGACGGATCGGCGAGTCGGTCGCGGGCAGTGGGAGAATGTACTCGAGGCCAAAATAAGGCTCGATCCAGTCGAACTTTTTTGACGAGGCCAATCGCCATGAGAGTTGATGCATGCCCTCGCCGACAGAGTCATTCTCCACCGTTTTTACGGTGGCAATGGGCATCTGGTATTCCATCCCGATCAGCAGGGTTGCCTTGGTCGGATCTCGTTCATCGTTAAACGGAGCCCAGTTCAGCGCGATACTCGGATCGGCAAAACCTCTGCGCGATAGTTCTCGGTACTCGTCGCTGAGGTCGAAGAAGCGGTATCCAGCAAAGGTCCCAAGAGAGTCGGGCGTTGCGGCGACGGGGTTTCCGGCATTGTCTTTAAACGCAGCATCCGCGGCGCCGCGCACGAATTCGTCGTCGGGATCGACCGACGAGTTGGTCGCGTCGACTCCCTCTGCGTATCGAAGCCCGGTGGTCGAGCTGAACACAAAGGGTACGGTGAGGCGAAATTCTAGGTCTTTGTAGATGCCGGCGCGCAGATCGATGTCCATGCGGGACGTGGTCCGCTGATAATCGATCTCCTTATTGGCGAGGGTACGCGGTTCGCTACACCGCCCCTCATCGACAATCAGACGGGGGTTATTCTGAGCTGCCTCGCCCACGAGACTACTCTCGTCGGGTACACAGGCTGCCTCCCGTGAGATTCGAGCCGACTCGAAATCCAGTCGAAAGTTCGGTTCGATACTGAAATCAAAGGGATCGTAGGTCTCTTCGACGAGGTCATCATAGTCGTCGGCAGCATCGAGGAGGTCTGTAAACTCCGCGGCCTCGACTTCTGGATAACCAATGAGCAGCAGAGCTGCGGCGAAAACACACACTGAGACGAGGCGATTCAACATTCACAACTCCTCTAGACGCGCACCCTCGCGCGAATCCCGGTCATCGGGTTGCGGAGCGGCTCGAGGCCGCGGGTGTCAATGCGCTTCGGGCTTGAAGAATAGCTAGCAGCAGGACTGGAAAGGTGTCAAGTTCAGCCCGGCCGACAAAAGGACGGAAATCACGAGCCCAATGCCTGCCAGGGGTCGCATGCTCGTCGTGGAATCCCTCTCGAAGTGCTCGATTTATTCGGGATCTGATTTCTTAAAGCATTGCGTCAAATAATTGACAGCTTCTGATCTCCGACGTAGTCTATAGGGAGAATCCATTGGAACACGGAATCGTTCGACAGGGAATCACTCCCTTCGCTTGCGTTTTGCCTTGCAAAATGCAGCGGATGTTGTAGAAGGCTGGTGCACTTCGTGTCGAAGACAACCGAATTCGCTCATCCGCTCTCGTGGAAAGAGGACGCAACGCATGAAATCGCCCGGTACCATGCTCCGTGAAGCACGCGAAGCTCGAGGTCTTTCATTGACCGAAGCGGCTGCTCTCACACGAATCCCCCGCACGGTACTGAGCCACCTCGAACACGATCGTTTCGATGAGTTCAAAGCGGGCGTGTTCGTTCGAGGCCATCTCCGCAATTACGCACGCGAAGTGGGTGTCGAGCCCGAACTGGTCGTGAAATCGTACGAAAAGCTATCGGGTACCTACGAGCCGTCGGCCGAGACCATCGAAGCGATGCGAGAGAAAGTGCTCGCCTCGAAGTCCGAAGACGAAACGGAGCGTGCACGCAAGCCGAAGTTCAATCTCCAGCCGACCCATATGCTCGCAGTCGCCCTCGTTCTCGCAGCGGCGGTCATTTTTGTGAGCCTTCTTTCTGGTACACGGGCAACCGCCGAAGATCCGGCTGATTTCCCGACCTCGAGCCAGC